>CAZBBQ010000060.1:0-8347 GCA_964489745.1 uncultured Desulfobacteraceae bacterium | reverse complement strand
TATGAGAGTTATTTAAGGCGTAGCATAAATAATGGTTTGTATTGGTTGATATAAGGGTGATATTTATTTATAGGGTATGGATAACTCATAAAAAATGTTCCTTTTAAATATCTAATAATTGGCTGAAGCTGCTGTGAAGGTAATGAGGTGAAACAATCAGATGTCTATCAATAAGAGAGAACCAGGCCAGATAAAACCGTATCTTTTCATCATGTGTGCGGCTTTTTTATGGGCATCTGGTGGAACTGCTTCGAAATACCTATTCAACGCAGGTATGAGCCCCTATGTTCTGGTCCAGTATAGGGTAAGCTTTTCCGCACTTGTTATATTTGGATATCTCTTTTTCTTTGAGAGAAATTCACTAAAAATCAATAAAAAGGATTTATGGAATCTTGCCATACTTGGCGCATTCGGTATGGGCGGGGTGCAGGTGACCTATCTTTTTGCCATCTCTAAAATCAAGGTTGCGATGGCTATCTTGCTCCAGTATCTGGCTCCATTTTTCGTGGCCATCTATAGTTACCTCTTTTTTAAGGAGAGAATGGATCGGTGGAAAGTTCTTTCACTCTTTTTGGCCTTTATTGGTTGTTTTTTTGTGGTGGAGGCTTACAGTGTGTCATTCTTCTCTTTAGATAGACAGGGTCTTATTGCCGGTCTGCTCTCGGCCGGATTTTTCTCATTTTATAGTCTGCTTGGAGAAAGATTGATGCGAAAGTACAACCCCTGGACAGTTCTCTTGTATGCATTTGCCTTTGCTACCATACTTTTTAATAGTATTCTCCCACCAAAAAATCTCCTTATATGGAAAACAGAATTTTGCACTTTTATCACCGTTGTCTATATTATATCATTTGGAACGGCAATCCCCTTTGGGTTTTATTTTATGGGGATAGAGCACCTGCGGGCTACACGGGCCACTATTGTTGCCACGTTGGAACCGATTTCAGCAGGGATTCTTTCATTTATTATGTTAGGAGAAGTGTTAACTCCATGGCAGATATTTGGAGGGTTTCTGGTTATTACCGCAATTATTATCATCCAGTCGAGAAGAGAGATCGATCCTGAGGCACCAGTCTTTATGAAGAAAAATCGCTTTTTTTAGACGTAGACAGTTGTGTGACACTTTATAAAACGATATAAAAATGCCCACGGGCGTAAGCCCGTGGGCATTTAAGAATTCTTAAAACTCAACACGCTCAATGAAATCAACAAACACACTATGCCCACATGTTTTTTTTACCACCCAAGTGTGAGATAGTTCTGAATAGAATTGGCTGCCATTCTGCCAGCGCCCATGGCCAAGATAACTGTTGCCTGTCCAGTTACAATGTCACCACCGGCCCACACACCCTTTTTAGTTGTCTTGCCAGTTTCAGGTTCGGCAATTATATTGCCCCATTTGGTTAATTTAATATCAGGAGTTACTTTGGTTAAAAGAGGATTCGCACCAGCACCAATAGAGACAACAGCTGTATCACACGCTGTCTCAAACTCACTACCCTTAATTGGTACTGGCCGGCGTCTATTCGATTCATCAGGTTCACCTAACTCCATCTTCTGACATCTTAATCCCACCAAACGTCCGTCATCATCTCCTATAAAATTCAGGGGGGCTGCAAGGAGAACGAATTCTACTCCCTCTTGCTCAGCATGATGAGCCTCTTCGATCCTGGCAGGCATCTCTTCTCTGGACCTGCGATAAATAATCCTAACCCTATCAGCACCGAGCCTCAATGCTGTTCTTGCAGAATCCATTGAAACATTCCCTGCTCCAAAGACAACAACGTCTTTGCCCCTTATTATTGGTGTGTCATATTCGGGGAACAGATATGCCTTCATCAGGTTACTTCTGGTCAAATATTCATTTGCAGAATACACACCAATCAAATTTTCACCTGGTATTCCCAAGAAAACAGGAAGTCCAGCTCCAACACCTATATAGACTGCGTCATAGCCTTCTTCAAAGAGCTCATCAATTGAAACAATGGCACCAATAACCATATCACCCTGGAATTTAACACCCAGCTTTTTCATGTAGTCTACCTCAGCGGCGACAATCGCCTTTGGCAGTCTAAACTCCGGGATTCCGTATACCAACACCCCTCCAGGAATTTGAAAGGCCTCAAATACCGTAACATCGTGGCCTTTTAGGATAAGATCTCCTGCTACAGTGAGCCCAGATGGCCCTGAACCAACCACTGCGACCCTCTTTCCTGTAGGCGCCTCCTTTTCAGGGATTGAAACCTCGCCTTGAGCCCTCTCCCAGTCAGCACAAAACCTTTCTAAACGACCAATGGCTACAGGTTCTCCCTTCTTGCCGAGGATACAGTTATTTTCACATTGTACCTCCTGAGGGCATACCCTGCCACAGACCGCAGGGAGTGCGTTTTTCTCTTTAATCTTTGCTATAGCGCCTTTAAAGTCACCCTCCTTGACCCTGTTAATAAAGGCAGGGATGTCTATCTCTACTGGACAACCGGCCATACACCCAGGATTTTTACACTGAATGCATCTGCTTGCCTCTCGCATAGCTATCTCAGGTGAATAGCCAAAGGGAACCTCTTCGAAGTTTTTTGCTCTCACTTTGGGCTCCTGCTCAGGCATTGGTTGCCGGGGAATTTTTTCCTTTTTTTCCTTTTGTTCTTTCTCCTCCATTACCATATTCCTCCATCCTTAAAAAAAGCCTAAAGTGAACTAAAATTGTAAGTGAACTAAAATTTTACTCTTGCCTTTGCATCTTTGTTCTTTACCTTTAGGCATTTTAGGCAATTCAAACTTTAGGCACTTATTTGGTTCTACGCCAGTTTCGACTCTCCCATTCCTGTAAGGAGCGGATTTCTAAATCCTGATAGCCCCTTTGCCGAGAGAGGAGTATATCCCAATCTACTTGATGACCGTCAAATTCAGGGCCATCTACACAGGCAAACTTAGTTTCTCCACCAACTGATACCCTACAGCAACCACACATACCAGTACCATCTACCATTATCGAGTTAAGATGAACGATTGTCTTGATGCCAAAAGGTTTTGATGTTTCAGAGGCAAGCTTCATCATATAGGTGCAGCCAATGGCAAAAATAAGATCTACCTTTTCTTTTCCCACTATTTGTGTAAGCTGATCAGGGATCCATCCTTGAGGGGCATACGAGCCATCACCAGTAGTTACTATCAACTGGTCGCTCACTTTTTTGAGTTCATCTTCCCAAAACAGGAGATACTTGCTTCGTGCCTCGATAATTGATATAACCTTGTTTCCCGCTTTTTTCATAGCCCGAGCGATTGGCATCATAGCAGCTATACCATAACAACCGCCAACGCAAACAACGGTTCCCACTTTTTCAATATGTGCGGGGATGCCCAGAGGTCCAACAAGACTCGCAATTGAATCTCCAGAATTAAGCGTGGCAAAACGCTGGGTTGTGGTTCCCACTTCCATGAATACAATACTGATGGAGCCTTCCGTTTTATCCCAGTCGGCGATTGTGAGTGGAATCCGTTCCCCCTTTTCGTCAACCGTAATTATAACAAACTGACCTGGCTGAGCCTTCTTGGCGATAGCCGGTGCCAAAAATTTGACCAAATGTATATTTGGTACTAACTCTTTCTTTGATAATATTTTATGCAATTTGCACCTCCAAAGAACATTTTTAAATCTTCTCTACCTTAACTGCACATACCTTAAATTCAGGTATTTTGGCCACAGGGTCAAGAGCTGGATTGGTTAATTGATTGGTGGGGCTTTCAGCAAAGTGGAAGTTCATCGTCACCACCTTCACCGGCGATACCTCTGTCACTTTTGCCTTGGCAGTAATGTCTCCCCTCCTGGATATAACCTTTACCATCTCACCGTCACTAATACCCAATGCCGAGGCATCCTTTGGGTTTATTTCCACCATGCCCTCACTCACCAACGCGTCGAGGCCACTCACCTTTCGTGTCATTGTGCCGGTATGAAAATGGTACCTGCTCCTTTCTGTGGTAAGGAGCAGCGGGTAGTCATCATCAGGAAGTTCTGCCGGTGGTCGGTATTCTAATGGTATAAATTTACCCTTTCCCCTGGTAAATTTTTCAGTATGCAATATGGGTGTGCCTGGATGTTTGTTATCTGGACATGGCCACGGGATGCCACCATTCTCTAACCTCTCAAAGCTAATGCCTCCATAGCTTGGGGTTAGCCTGGCCATTTCATCCATGATCTGAGATGGGTCCTGAAAATCAAAACCTTTTCCTCCCATCTTTTGAGCAATCTGGCAGGTAATCTCCCAATCTGGTTTAGACTTGCCGATTGGCTCAATAGCCTTTCTTACTCTCTGTACCCGCCTATCAGTATTTGTAAAAGTTCCATCCCTCTCAACAAACGATGCACTCGGCAAAACCACATCTGCCAGCTGGGCAGTCTCAGACATGAAAATATCTTGAACAACAAAAAAGTCGAGTGTTTCTAAAGACTCCTTGACATGTCGTGCATCAGGGTCGCTCAATATCGGGTTTTCACCAATAAGATAAATGGCCTTTATCTCTTTTTTGTAAGCTTCCTCGAACATTTCAGTCAAGGTGATCCCGATTTCGCGAGGTAAATGAGTGCCCCAGGCATCCTCAAATTTCTTCCTTATATCTTCATTCTCAACCGATTGATAACCAGTAAATACATTAGGGAGGGCACCCAGATCACATGCACCTTGAACATTGTTCTGACCTCTTAAAGGATTTACCCCTGTAGAAGGTTTCCCAATATTTCCAGTGAGCATGGCCAGATTTGCTGTAGCAATTACATTATCGGTACCATGAGTGTGCTGGGTAATTCCCATTGCATAAAGAAGTGTTGAAGGTTTGTCAGTAGCATATATCCTTGCTGCCTCAACTATCTTGTCCTTTGGTACCCCGGTAATTTCTTCCACACTCTCGAGGTCAAATTCTTTCAAGGAATCCCTGAAGGCATCGAAATTCTCGCATCTGGCTTCAATAAAGTCCTTGTCAGAAAGATTTTCATCCACAATGACTCTCATCATTCCCATAAGAAGAGCAACATCGCTGCCAGGATTCTGCTGAAGCCATAGATCCGCATACTGCACCAGCTCTATCTCCCTTGGATTTGCTACAATGAGCTTCGCCCCATTTTTGGACGCATTCTTTACGTCCATACCAATTACTGGGTGTGCATCTGTTGTATTGGTGCCTATTGCCAGAATACATTTGGCGTGCTTGATTTCATCTATGCTATTTGTCATTGCAGCAGCGCCAAAGCTTTGGGACAGACCAGCTACTGTGGATGCGTGGCATAGCCTTGCGCAATGATCAACATTATTTGTGCCAAGCACAACTCGAGCGAACTTTTGAGCCACATAGTTCTCCTCATTGGTACACTTTGCCGAAGAAATTACAGCTACCTCGTTCGGATTGTAATTGCCCATCCTCTCAGCAATCAGATCAAGCGCTTCGTCCCAGGTTGCCTCAACAAAATTTCCGTTTTTTCGGATAAGAGGAGATGTAAGCCGTTCTGGGTGATGCACATACTCAACTATCCCAAACTTGCCTTTTACACATGCCTGCCCCTGATTTACGGTGCCATCCCCTTTTGGGCTCACTCCAATAATTCGGTCTTTTTTAACAAGGAGTTCTAATTGACACCCGACCCCGCAGTAGGGGCACGTGGTTAAAACCCGTCTCTCTGCATCTCCTTCCCATTTATTTATCCATTCAGTTAGCGCTCCTGTTGGGCACACATCAACACATGCCCCGCAAAATTGACACCCAGATTCTTCCAGAGTAGGTGATGTGCTTCCAACCACTACTTTTCCGTTTTGAAAAACAAGGCCGATAGCGCTATTACCCCTTACCTCCTGACACGCCCTTACACATCTCGTGCACCCAATACAGAGATTGTAGTTTCTTTCAAAGAATGGGTCGCTCTTGACTACAGGCAGACCCTTAAATTCATAGGGAGGTGTTGACTCATCTACTCCTATATATGCGGCAACTTCCTGTAACTCACACCGATTGTTGTTGGGGCAAAATTCACACCCAGTTATTACAGCAGCCTTTCGTATACTGCCTCGAAAGGGATCACAGTCCTCTTTGCGATCACAGGCAAGGCATACATTGGGGTGTTCACTTAAAATAATGTTCAGGTTCTCCCTGCGTTTTTGTTGAATTTCTTCTGTATTGGTCTGAACAACCATGCCATCAGAAACCTCAGTTGTGCAGGAAGTAGCAAGATCATTCACTCCTTCTACTTTGACTAAACAGAGCTGACAACCCTCATACTCAGTGAGAGAATTGTCATTTTTCAGCTCATCTTCACCCCTGTACACAACAGAATATGGTGTTACTTGCCTTGATGATGGCAAATTAGGGTGAGAACATAATGCTGGGATATAAATGCCAACACTCCGCGCTGCTTCTAAAACCGTAGTTCCTTGCTCAACTGTAATCGTGGTACCATCAATAGTTACGTTTATCTTTTCCATTAACCTCACCTAAAATTATGTTCGAGAATTTGTAGCTAAAAAGAGTGTGTAAATTGTTGAGGTGTCTATAATATTAAGTTTGAATTGTCAAGAAAAAATCCTCCGATAAAAATCCTCCGGATTATTATCGTTTTTCCTCATGCCACCAGCCGATGATCGAGCCGTATCTTTTAAACTGCACCCCTTCTCTTTGCTCCACCTCTCTGATCCAATCCCCCAATCCTGAGGCATGATGGATAATGAGAGGGATACTATGTTCAGGCAGGATATCAGGGGGAAGATTGTGCAGGCTGAGAACCCTTTGGATATTAGCAGAACTTGCTTCTGTATCCCAAGGGGTAGGGTGGATAAAGCCATGGATGCTACCTTCAGATCTGGAGTATCCCCAAACCAACGGAAATTCCTCCTTTAGTTGCCGCATCAGCTGTATCGCCTGAAGATTTGTCTCGACGTTCAGCCCTTTATTGAGGTTGTGCAGTATCCTATCGTCAAAGGATTCAAACCCCACTGAAGAAAGCAGTATTCGCACCCCTAAATTTTGTGCAAGCATCAGGGCGCTTCGTAACTTTTTCTCACCCCTTAAAAACCAGTCTGCCCTTACGATGAGATTGATCTGTGAGAGCTTTATATCATTCTCTCTGGTGTGCTGTAATAAACGTGAGAGTCCGGGAATGGAATTCTCATTGATAAGTTCAAAAGGGATCTTTCTGCCCTCAGTTGTCTCTGGGAGACAGCGGATTTGCTCAACAACTGTTGTGCTATTTAATTGTCCATAAAAGCCTTTATCGACTGCTACGTCACAGAAGCTACATCCCTTTAAGGGAAGCTTTACTTTTTGCGTATCGATACCTGCTATGGCTACTGGGTAGTCTATCTCCACCCATTTCTTCTGTGCTGCATAAGGACACCCTATCTGTTGCAATATTTGCCCGGTAGTTATTGTATGAGAAACAAGTCCTGATTTTCCTATCCTGTATATGTTATTCCAGTGTACTTTTTGTAAGTATTTTTCCTCCCATGTATTTTTTGGGTTTTGGATAATTCTGTTATTTTTACCCACATAGAGCAATCCGGGGGTGTCTTTCCATGTATTTTTATCCAGATGCTGCAAAAGATAGGTAGCCTGTTCTGCTGGTCCGTGCAAAGAGAAGCTGAAATTTTCTGTGAGACCTTGGAATCGGCAGGGATGATCTTGGCAGTTGTTTTCTCCCAGATAGTCCACATCGGCCTGGGGTCCTGCCAGGATAGTGAGAGCGCCTTCGGCCTTACATTCCTTGGCAAAGGAAAAAAGATCTTTTCGGCCACTCAGGGTTGAGAAGCCGATTATTGGCCTTTCCACGCCGAAATAATCAGCAAGAGCCCTCTTGAGAAGGTCTTTATCATCCTCCCGAGCGACAGCTATCACAATGCAGTCATAGGGCGTATTTTCCTGGATAACAGTAGCAGCCATCTGAGGTCCAAGAAGACCATAGGTCTCGCCAGCAAAATAACTGGAAATAATAGCCATCTTTTTTTTTGTTTTCACAATTACTCCACGTAATTATATCCCTTAAATTTTACCAAGAACACCAATTAAACTTCTCATAATTTTGTATTTTTTACACATTTTAAGATGAATCTTCAATAAGAATTTTTCAAGAAGGAGAAAGCTTGCGATTCCTTAGAGTGGTTTGCCGCCATGTACTCAGATGTCCCGAAAAAGGAAAAATCCCACTGTAGCGGGAGTCAGATACTATGGGTATTATAGTAATGTTTCACGAGGCAAGCGGCACAAAGAAAATCAGGATGGGTTTATACTGTGTATTCTTGAACCGGAAGACGACTCAAAAAAATATCGAAAGAACTGGGCCAGGGATTCTCAGGTCCAGCCCTGTGAGGAT
>CAZBBQ010000059.1:0-8471 GCA_964489745.1 uncultured Desulfobacteraceae bacterium | reverse complement strand
CCCCTCTTTTTATTTCCCGAATAGATTTCAGTGCTCTATTTTATTCATAGAATAGTAAGTAATCAGGTGTCAGCATTCAGCTACAACCTGTTGGTTTAACGTAGCATATACCATTTGATTTTGTTATATAGAAACTTATGCAGCGTTTGTTATCTTTAGATCAGGTGGTTCTATGAGGAAAGTAAGAAAAATAGGTCTGGCATTGGGTGGTGGCGGAGCACGAGGCTTTGCCCATATAGGGGTCATGAAGGTTCTGGAAAAAGAGAAGATAACGCCTGATATTATTGTTGGAACGAGTATAGGCTCTATTGTGGGAGGTGCCTTTGCGAGCGGGATGAAGATTAAAGAAGTGGAGAAGAGGGCTGAGTTGTTTTTAGAAAGCGATCTTTATCAATCATCCGAGCTTAAGGCTATGGGTGATGCGGAGAGTGGAGCTGAACAGAGGTTGAGCAAGCGGATCCAGTCTTATTTTATGACCAAGTTTCGATTGACACAGGCACTCTATAGGCCCAGCATTTTGCAAATAGATGAAATGCAGGAGTTTGTGAACTTCTTTATACCTGATATACAAATAGAAGAAACAATAATCCCTTTTAGAGCAGTAGCAACCGATCTAAGAAGCGGTGAATGCGTTGTCCTTAAAAAAGGCTCTTTGCGGCGCTCTATTTTAGCCAGCTCTGCTGTTCCTGGTGCTTTACCCCCGGTTGAGATTAACGGAAGACAATTATCTGACGGTAGCATTATCTGCAATGTGCCTGTACAACATCTCTTTGAAGAAGGCGTCCAGGAAGTAATTGCAATAGCTGTGGATAGGGATATAGCTTTATGCTCGGAGCTTCAAACAGCTGTGGACATATATGTAAGGGCTGGCGAGATACAGGGATTTCACCTGGAGAAATACAGCCTCGAAAATGCCGATATTGTTATTAGGCCACAAATAGGCGACATTCATTGGACTGATTTTTCCCGGTCCAAGGAATTGATCTCTCTTGGAGAGGCAGCGGCTATGAATAGCCTTTCTGAAATACAAAGGTTGGCGAAGCGAATCTATAAGCGGGATGTACTGGATGGGCTAAAGAGGTCAGCAAAAAAGCTTTTTGGTGTCACACCATCAAAAAGCGGGTAATTATGCTCAGATAGATCAGGAGTCCAAGGATATCATTTGATGTGGTAATGAATGGTCCAGCAGCTAATGCTGGGTCAATGTTTAGTTTTCTGAGCAGAAAAGGAACAAATGCTCCAAAGGAGCCAGAGAAGAGTATGACTGTGATCAGGCTTACCCCTACCCCTATCCCTAATCGAGGATCAGACAACCAGAAAGCGACGACAAGTCCTAACAAGATACCGCATAGAATACCATTTATCAAGGCTACCCACAATTCTGTTAAAAGCCTTTTGCCAGTATGAACTACGCTTATATCACCTGTTGCCAGGCCCCTGATGATAACAGTGGCTGCCTGGGTCCCGGTGTTCCCACCCATTGCCATGATCACTGGTATAAAAAAAGACAGGGCAAGCATTTTTTCAAGAGAGCCATGAAAACGGTTAATTACGATAGCTGATATAAGCCCTCCAAAAAGACCCAAAAGTAACCACGGAAGGCGGGCCTTGGATATTTTCAATGCTGATTCTTCAGCAATTTCCTGATCCAAAACACCTGCCATCAGAGAGATATCCTCGCTGGCCTCCTCTTCAATGACATCTATAATATCATCGTTGGTGATTCTTCCAATCAGCTTGTGCTGAGCAGTAACAACCGGTATGTGGGTAAGATCGTATTGTTTAGCGATTCTGGCCACCTCTTCTTGGTCTGTATCAACATCTACACTAATAATATCGGAATTCATTATATCGTTAATCTTTTTATCTTGCGGCTCAAGGACAAGATCCTTTATAGAAACAACCCCTACCAGTTTGCCAAAATCGTCTACAACCCACACATAAAAGAGGTTTTTGACTTCTTCCCTCTTTTTTCTAATCGTTTCCACTGCTTCCTGAATGGTAGAGTTGGCGTTAACAGAAACAAACTCCAGAGCCATGATGCCGCCGGCGGTGTCTGTTTCATAGCCAAGTAGTTTTTGTAATTCTTCGGATACATCAGGTTGCACCAAACCGATTATTTTTTGAGCCCTTTCCCTTGGAAGATAACTGAAGATATCCGTGGCATCATCTGAATTCAGTTCATTTAAGATCTGGGTGATTGTCCGATCATCAAGCTCATGAGCAATTTTTTCCTGGACTGGTGTTGAGATCTCTTTTAAGACCTCGCCAGCCCTTTCAGGCGTAAGAAGGGCAAACACAGCGAGCATTTCATCGCTCTCCAGGTATTCTACTAAATCAGCAAGATCTGCTGGATGAAGCTCCTCAATTAACCTTTCCATATCTGAATATGCCTGTTCCTGGATCATATTTCTTATGTTATCAAGGCGGTTTTTATAGTCGATTTGGGTCATGTTTCACACTCGGATTGATTAATAGTCACGTGATATTCGTGACCTGTTCAGCCTTCAATTCGCAATCCGTAATCAATAGGCCTCGAAATTCCTCCATAAGATTGTGGTAGCCCTCAATATTTTTCGGCCCATTTTAAGGTATTATTTTTTAGCCTTCGAAGAGATTATTTCAGCAACCTTCTTTCCGGAAAGGATCATTCCACCAAATATAGGGCCCATGCGAGGGCCACCAAAGACATTGTTGGCTGCCATTCCAGCGACAAAGAGGCCAGGGAAGACCTCTTTAGTATTGGCAACTGTGAATTGTTCCCCTTCATTAGCCCAGAGGGACATCTCACCTACCACACCCCCTGTTCTTGTATTTAGTTTCGCATCCATTTTTTTGATAATAATACTGCATATATCCGCAGGATGACCTGTTCCGTCAACTATATAAGAGGCCTGGATGCTTAGCGGATCTACAAAAAGGCCCAAATGCTCAACCGGTGACCAGTTTAATACGAGCCCTGAGACCCTTTTCTTTCCTTTATCTTCCCTGAAAAGAACATCTGTTGCCTTAATGAGGTTGAAGATAGATGTCCCTTTTTGAACACATCTGGAAATAAGGGTTGAGGTTGCTTCAACCGTATCCATAGTATAATATCCACCGCCCTTATCCTTAAAGCCTATATCCATTTCCTCTAAAATAGGAAGAGCATCGGACTGGATAACGCCCTCATTAAACATCATGCCACCACCCCACATCCCTCCTCCAGGAGCAAGCTTTGACTCAAAAATAACTGCCTTAAGACCTGCCTTTGCAAGATAGTAGCCTGCAATCAGATTAGAAGGACCTGCTCCTACAAGCGCTACATCGACAGATAAAGAGCCGAGGAGTTTTTCCATATACGATTCAACAATAGATCTGGAAATAGCAATATCATCTAGTTTCATTTTTCCCTCCTAAAGAAATTCTGATCGCTTTAGATTATTTCTCGATCAGGGATAGAGCTGTTAATTATAAGTTACTAAACAAAACCGGCCTTTTGGAAGGACCGGATTATAGATTTGATAGAAATTAAAATCGTTATGTATTATATTAGTTAATCAAGGTTTTTTGAATCTGCTCCTTAATAGTTAAAGAGATCCCTTTATCGCTATCACCCAAAAAACCAACCCTAATAATCGCTTTTGTCGTATCGGTTGATTCATATTTAAGGGTTACTGTAACAGGGGTGTTATCAGCCCCTCTGGCGGATATTTTACCGTAGGTAAGATCATGTTTAGCGCTTTCTACCTCGAATTTCATTTTTTTAAGAGCCGTAAGAGCAGCATCCCACACTAGGATATATGGGGCCTGATAAAGCACCGCAAGACCACCCTTATAATATTTATACCCTCCTGCACCTGCAACTCCACCAGCTGCAAGGAAACCCAAAGGCTGACAGCTCATTACGCACAGAAGTGAAGTCACAACAAAGCAGGTAACTATTCCTTTTTTCATCGTATTCCCCAAACAGATAGCACAATAAGATTAAACATATGAGTATGTTTTGGCAACACAGGATACCCTTTTTGAGCTACAAGTCAATAAAATATTGACATTGACTTGACAGGCTATATTTGATATTCAGCAATTACTTGGTAATGTCAGTCCCAATAAATCGGGATTGTCAGTGGCCATTTGTATTTATATTTCTCAGCGATTATATGTGAAGCATAGAAGGTATCATCTTTGCTGCTATTTAGCTGAATTAATTGATGTATCTACTTCTTTCAATGGACAAACAACACTAATACCTTAACTCTCAGAGACATACAGTATGGACTATAAAAAAACACTCAATCTCCCACACACTAATTTTCCCATGAAGGCAAACCTTGTCAAAAAAGAGCCTGAAATATTAAAAAAATGGGAGCAAGAGGATATTTATTCACTAATACGGAAAACATCTAAAGGAAGACCCGCGTATATCCTGCACGATGGCCCGCCTTATGCAAATGGCAATATTCATATGGGGACTGCATTTAATAAGGTTTTAAAGGATATCATTATTAAATCAAAACAGATGGAAGGATATGATGTTCCCTATGTGCCTGGATGGGACTGTCATGGTCTCCCAATAGAATGGCAGGTAGACTATGAACTTGGAGATAAAAAGCTTGAGATGACCCAGTCAGAGGTCAGAAAAAAGTGTCGAGATTTTGCTGATCATTTCATAAAGATTCAAAGGGATGAGTTTAAAAGACTTGGAATTTTAGGTGAGTGGGATAATCCTTACTTGACTATGAACTATATATATGAAGCCACTATTGTGAGGGAATTTGGCAAGTTTGCACTTAATGGCAACCTTCTTAAAAGCAAAAAGCCCGTGTATTGGTGTAACTCTTGTAGCACTGCCTTGGCTGAGGCAGAGGTTGAATATGAGGATGATACATCTTCTTCTATCTTTGTAAGATTTCCCCTTGTCTCTGATCTAACAGAAAAATATTCTTCCCTTGCTGGAAAAGATATTTTCGTCGCTATATGGACGACAACTCCATGGACTATACCGGCTAATCTGGCAGTAGCGCTTCACCCTGATTTGGAATATGTTGCGGTTGATACGGAGAAATATGGTGTTTTGATATTAGCTGAAGGTCTTTTAGAGTCTTTCTTGAAGAAAGTGGGTATTGAAAAGTACACTCTTCTGGAACGGTTTGGTGCCCGTGAATTAGAAGGTCTCAAGGCCAAGCATCCTATTTATGATAGAGAGTCAGTAATTATTCTCGCTGACTACGTTACCATCGATGTAGGCACTGGATGTGTTCACACTGCACCTGGCCATGGGCAGGAGGACTATGAAAGTGGTTTAAAATATAACATTGAAATATATTCCCCTGTTGACGAGAAAGGGAGATTTACAGAAGATGTTGAATTTTTTGCCGGGCAAGAGGTCTTTGAGGCAAATAGAAACGTTATTGAGAAGCTGAATGAGTTAGGAGCATTGCTTAAAGAAGAAGAAATTACCCATTCATATCCCCACTGCTGGAGATGTAAAAAGCCTGTTATATTTAGGGCTACAGAGCAATGGTTTATCTCAATGGATAAGAAGAATTTAAGAGAAAAAGCCCTTAAGGCCATAAGGGCTGTAGAATGGATCCCAACCTGGGGAGAGGAGAGGATTTTTGGCCTGGTTAAGAATCGACCTGATTGGTGTATCTCCAGGCAGCGTTTGTGGGGTGTACCGATAACTATTTTTTATTGCCTCACATGTGGCAATTACGTAATCACACAGGAGATTATTGATCATGTAGCGAGTCTCGTAGAAAAACATGGCACAGATATCTGGTTTGATTTGCCTGCCCATGAGCTTTTACCACCAGGGATAACCTGTCCTCACTGTCACGGGAATACATTTAGAAAAGAGACGGATATCCTCGATGTTTGGTTTGATTCTGGGGTAAGCTTTACTGTTCTTGAGCGGAGGGGGGACTATCTGAGGTACCCCGCTGATTTATATTTGGAAGGAAGCGATCAACACAGAGGCTGGTTCCATAGTTCCCTTTTATGTTCAGTCGGTACAAGGGGTAAAGCCCCATTTACACATGTCCTAACACATGGATTTGTGGTTGACGGAAACGGGAGAAAGATGTCCAAATCTCGGGGGAATGTTATCTCTCCGGAAGAGGTTATTAATAAACATGGTGCTGAGATATTAAGGCTCTGGGTGGCTTCTGAGGACTATAGGGGTGATATACGGCTATCCCAGGAAATTTTAGACAGGTTGACAGAGGCGTATCGAAGGCTTAGAAATACCTTCAGGTATTTGCTTGGGAATCTTTTTGATTTTGATCCCGTAAACGATGCAGTCCCGTATCAGGATTTATTAGAACTTGATAAATGGGCCCTTCACCAACTTCAGGAATTAACAGAAAAGGTATTAGAATCCTACCAAAGATTTGAGTATCATTCTATATACCAGGCCGTCTATAATTTCTGTGTTCTTACCCTTTCTTCCTTTTACCTGGATATATTAAAAGACAGGCTTTATACGACTCCTTTTAATTCAAAAGAGAGAAGATCTGCACAGACAGCCTTGAATGAGATCTTAGAGTGTCTTGTCAGGCTTGTGGCTCCCATCATCCCCTTTACAGCTGATGAGGTATGGGGATACACTCATAATAAGAATAAATCAATCAGCATCCATACAGATTTATTTATACCTGCGAGAGAGGAGTTTAAAGATACCGCACTGATCGGGCGCTGGGAGGTGCTATTAAATGTTCGTAAGGAGATTACCAAGGCACTGGAGCTTGCCAGAAATGAAAAGATTGTTGGTCATTCCCTGGATGCGGCGGTAAGTTTGGCTCTTCCCCACAATCTTTTACAGAAATTGAAAGATTACAGGGATGAATTGAGGTCTATCTGTATAACCTCTGCTGTTGAATTTGTCGGTGAAGGAGAAATTGAGGGAGGCTACGAAAGCAAGGAATATCCTGGTTTAGTAATCAAGGTAATGCCATCCCCTTTTAATAAATGTGAGAGGTGCTGGATCCATGATTCTTCAGTAGGACATGATACAGAACACCCTGCATTGTGCAAAAGATGCGTGCAGGCTATTGAATTAAGTGCCTAAAAGACTTACAGTTAAGGAATTGTAACCTGGGTAAGTCATGTAATTACAAAAACTTACGCATGCTTCAGGGCTCCAAATCTCTGATGCTTGATAATTGCTAATTTTTAATTGCTAATTTTTAATTGAAAAGAGATTATTTCTTATTTATTGGTGTAGCCCTCATTATTTTGCTCCTTGATCAGGCCTCTAAATGGATGGTCATTACTCACATAGAGGCACATCAGACCCTTTCTGTAATCCCCGGATTTTTTCATTTGGTTTTAGTTAAAAACAGAGGGATGGCCTTTGGTATTTTTAGCCACACAAGAAGCGGATTTTACTACTATTTTTTACTATTCACAACAATAGGAGCTACAGGTGTCATCCTTTTTTTCTTTTTTTGGATAAAAGGGGACAAACGATGGTTGACAATAGGGCTTTCACTTATCTTCGGAGGGGCCCTGGGCAATCTTGTTGACAGGGTACGGTTGGGGTATGTAATTGATTTTTTAGATTTTCTTTTAAAAGGCTACCACTGGCCCGCATTTAATGTAGCTGATTCTGCAGTTACGGTAGGCACGTTCTGGCTCCTTTTTAATATAATACAGGGAAAGAAGATCATAGAAGCTAAGTCCTGAGCAAATAAGTTCGTCATTGCACTTATGAATCGAAGGACTACATGATACAGCCTTTTTACTTAGGCTGATCAGTTCAATTATATCCCCAAAACCTCTTTCATCCTCTTTGCATTTTTAATAGCATAGCCGCCATAATCATTATCAAAATAAAGGTAGGTTTCCTTAGACCAATCCCTGATTTTTCCGGCATATGTTTGCAATTCCTCCTCAGAATAGTCGCTCGAATAGAGCTTTTTGGAGCCATGAAGCCTGATGTAGATGAAAGTGGCTGTGTCCTCCTCGATATAGGGGTAACGTCCGGCTGTATCAGAAATACACAGAGCGATGTTGTTATCCTTAAGCATGTCTATCGCCTTTTTTTCGTGTGCCCAGCTTGGATGCCTCACCTCTAAGGCATAAAGATGGTTTGCCTTTAGCTTTTGACAAAAATGGCTTAAAATCGTTTCATCAAAAGTGAGATTAGGTGGTAACTGAAAAAGGATTGGCCCCAGTTTTTCCTTTAACAACTCAACGGAGCTGAAAAACCTCTCCAGAGGTTCCGTAACATCCTTTATTCTCTTTATGTGGGTAATGTACCTACTGGCCTTTACTGACCATAAGAAATTATCAGGCGTTCTTTTTCTCCAGTTTTCAAAGGTTTGGGGTTTAGGGAGCCGGTAGAAACTGGCGTTTAACTCAACTGATCTAAAATGCTTGGCATAAAACTCAAGCCATTTTGTCTTCGGACAATCTGCAGGATAAAATAGTTCCTTCCAATGATTGTAATTCCAGCCCGAGGTACCGATGTAGACTTGAGGATTCAT
>CAZBBQ010000058.1:0-8504 GCA_964489745.1 uncultured Desulfobacteraceae bacterium | reverse complement strand
TGCTAAACGGCTCGAACTATCAAAGATTATTGACAGGAACGTTTATATTTTTTCCGCCTCCTCTTTACTCATTTTAAAGGTATGTTCTTCTCCAGGGAATAGGCCTTCTTCTACCTCGGTTTTATACTCTTTCAGGGCATCGATTATCATTGGGCCTAATTTGATATACTGCTTTACAAATTTTGGGGTGAACCGCTCAAAAAGGCCCACCGTGTCATGATACACAAGAACCTGACCATCACAATCTTTACCAGCGCCAATCCCTATAGTGGGGATGGTTAAAGCCTTGGTGATCCTTGAAGCCAGCATCTCTGGAATACACTCCATAACAACCATAAAGGCGCCAGCCTTTTCTAAATCTTTGGCAGCATTGATCAAATTTCGTGCACTTTCTGCATCCTTTCCCTGAACCTTAAAACCACTTAATTGGGTTGCAGTTTGAGGGGTAAGGCCAATATGTGCGCACACAGGAATTCCTGCGGTAACAATTGCCTTTACCACAGGGGCAACCTCGCTGCCACCTTCAAGCTTCACAGCGTCACATTCACCCTCTTTTATAAATCGGCCGGCATTTTCAATAGCCTTCTCAATACCTGCCTGGTACGACATGAAAGGCATATCCCCTAACACAAAGGCATACGTCGTACCCCTGGTTACCGCCTTTGTGTGATGAATCATTTCTTCCATGGTTACCGGCACTGTGGAGGTGTATCCAAGAACTACCATTCCAAGGGAGTCTCCAACCAAGATAGTGTCAATGCCTGCCTTGTCTACCATCTGGGCAGTTGGGAAATCATAGGCAGTCAACATTGTTATTTTTTTTGCCTGCTCCTTTTTCGCCATAAGGTCAGCTATAGTTATCTTCTTTCTTTCCATCTTTTTTCTCCCCATTTATAGTACCCCTTCTCTCAGAGGAAGGGCATTTTGTTTAGTATAGTCAAAAATTCACGCAACTGCTTTGCTGACTGTATAGATAATTATTACACGTTAGTCAATCGTTCTTTCTTCTTGACGGCCTGATTCTACTGGCAGTAATATGACAATTCAATTTTTTGAGGTAATGATTTTTTTTAAAAGATACGGTTTGGCACATTGTTAACAAAGACTTACATTGTAAACTAAAAAAAAGGAGATGATTTGCATGAAGAGATATGGTTTGCTTTCAATAGTGGGTTCAGATGGCGCCCAGGAGGTAATAAATGTTACCCTTGGTAAGGAAAAGGCCGATTTGGCTCTTATCAATGGGAATCTGCTCAATGTTTATACTGGTGAATTGTTAGATCATTATTCAGTGACCATCAAGGGTGAGTGGATTGCCTATGTAGGAAATGAACCAGAAAATACTATTGGCCCGAATACGAATGTAATCGATGTCAAGGGCAAAACCATTATTCCTGGACTTATCGACGGCCATACCCATCTTGTCTGGCTATCGAATGCAAGCGATACACTGAAATATATCATGGCTGGCGGCACAACAACTATCATAACTGAAACCATGGAGCCTTTTCCCATAATGGGGTATGAAGGGGTCATTGATTTTTTGGGCTCTCTCAGTGATCAACCTATCAAGATTTTTGGTACTGCACCGTCTATGTGTTCCATAAGCAAGAAGGCACAGGGTATCTCAAAGGAAACACTCAGAAAATTACTTGCACGAGATGATATTTTAGGGCTGGGTGAGTCCTACTGGCAGACGGTTTTACAGAAACCAGAAGAATATCTTCCAATTTTTGCCGAAACCCTTCAATGTGGCAAGCAATTAGAAGGGCACTCTGCAGGGGCAAAGAAAGAAAAACTTATGGCATATATAGCCGCGGGTATATCTTCCTGCCATGAACCAATAAATACTGAGGAGGTCCTTGAGAGATTGAGATTGGGTATCTATGTAATGATACGTGAAGGGAGCATAAGGAGCGATCTTGCTTCTATATCCGGAATAAAGGATGCTGGGATTGATTTCAGAAGGCTCATTTTGGTGACTGACGGCGTAGAACCAGGGGATTTGCTTGAGAAAGGATATATGGAAGCCGTTGTGCAGAAGGCGATAGATTTAGGGTTTGATCCCGTCCATGCTATTCAGATGGCTACAATAAATGTGGCAGAGCATTTTTCCCTGGATGGGATCGTTGGTGGGGTTGCCCCTGGAAAATATGCGGATATGCTTGTTATTCCCAATCCTGGAGTCATTAAGGCTGAATATGTAATAAGCAAAGGGAAGATTATTGCCAGGGAGGGGAATCTTTTGGTGAGCCCAAGAAAACACGCATTTTCAAGGGATAGCCTGAACAGTATACATCTTTTACGCAGGCTGAAACCCTCTGACTTTACTCTATCGGTTAAAAAAAGATCTTCTCACGTTAACGTACGGGTCATAAATCAGGTTACCGATTTAGTAACCAAAGAGCTCATACTTTCTGTCCCTGTGATTGAAGGTGAGATCAGATCGAATGTAGACAGGGATATATTGAAGGTAGCAGCCATTGACAGAAGGCATTTTCCAGGAAAGACTTTTGTCGGGCTTATTAAAGGATTTCATTTAAGCACTGGGGCAATTGCATGCAGTGCAGCCTGGGATACATCGGATATTATTGTTGTTGGTGAGAATGATACAGATATGGCAGGCGCTGTTAATAGGATTTATGAACTACAGGGAGGGGCTGTCGTGTATGCGAAAGGAAAGGTTCTGGTAGAAATTCCATTGCCTTTATTTGGCGTTATGACCGATATGCCAATTGAGACGCTTGCAAAAAGGATGGAGGAAATTAAAAAAATTACAAAGGATTTAGGTTTCCCCTTTGATGATCCCTTGCTTACCCTTATTACCCTCACAGGTGCAGCTATACCCTTTTTACGAATCTGTGAAGAAGGGCTTGTGAATTTAAAAGATGGAAAGACAGTAGACTTGATTGTTGAGTGAAGTTGAGGAGGCTGTATCCTAAATTGAATAAAAAGAATAAAGAGAAATGAAATCAAGTGAAACGTGCTATGAGATATCAAATTCGCTATAACGGGGTTGAAAAAATAGTTGATAAAGAGTATAGATATTCATAGTAATTAATAGATGTGTTTACTGTAGTCAAAAAGACTGAAAACTGTACACATGGATCACATCGATAATAAATCCGAATATAATAAAAGGTCTTTGTATTCAACCACAACTGAGATCTCCCGCGAGACATTTGTCGAAGAAATTACAATCAAACAGCGTGCCTGTTTGGAGATAATTGGTTTTGGTGAAGAAAATAAAGGTATTGAGTTGGGAGAAGAGGAGGTAATTATTGGCCGAACTCCTGAGTGCGGGATTTGTCTTTCTATTGAAAATGTTTCCAGACGTCATGCCCGTGTCATTTTTCGTAACGAAGAATATTTTGTTGAGGATTTGGGCAGCACCAATGGTACCTATGTCAATGGCATAAAGACTGTGAAATGCGTTTTACGGAATAGTGATCAGATCAACATTGGTGGAGTGAAAATTCTCTTCACTGAAGATAAAACACCACAAAAAATATAATGCCTTCCAATGAAGACAAACCGCTTGTCACCTTTTGGGGAACTCGTGGCTCAGTTCCTACTCCAGGAAGAATTACAGAAAAATATGGTGGCAACACACCGTGTGTAACTGTTCGTTATCAAGATATACATACCATTTTTGATGCCGGCACAGGTATACGAAATTTAGGCATAGACCTTATAGAGGACTACAGTAAAGCAGGGAAGGGGCTTTCCCTCCATTTATTTTTTAGCCATACCCATTGGGATCATATTCAAGGCCTCCCTTTCTTTCAACCAGCATATAACAAGGATACTAACCTGACCATTTATGGGAGCCCTCATAAAGAACATTTTCTCGCCTCTATCTTAAAAGGCCAGATGGACTATGAGTATTTTCCTATTGGGATGTCAGAATTTTCTGCTGACATCACCATTCAGGAGATATCCGAAGAGGTAATACACTTGGGAGAAGTCATCATTGACTGGCAGGAGCAGGTGCGCCATCCAGGAGGTTCAGTACGCTATCGTTTAGACATAAACGGAAAAAAGATCGTTTATGCAACAGACGTGGAGCTAAACCTCATTTTTCATGCCAATGCAGACACTCAGGAAAATAAGGTTCTGGCGCAGGATTATCTTGATTTCATTTACAATGCCGACCTTTTGATCGCTGACGGCCAATACACGGAAGAAGAATATCAAAGTAAGGTAGGATGGGGACATTCTTCTATTCAACTCCTCCTTGATATCGCTTATCAGGCCCACGTTAAGCAGCTCGCTATTTTTCACCACGATCCACAACATTCAGATAAGTTTTTAGATGAATTATGGATGAAAAGTAGGCCTAAATTTCATTCCGATTATAAAAAAATGGATGTCTTTTGGGCCAGAGAGGGTCTGACACTTGCAATCTAGTATCATCTATGATTGTTTTTTTGTCTCCTCTTTTATTATCCCGACTGCTGTTTCTGCAATTGTTATCCATTACTATGCTTCGGCACGTCTTTAGCCCTTTACATACCCTTATAATTAGCCATTATGTGCTCAGACACGGATTTAGAAAAAGAGAATCTATACAAGGGGATACTCAGCCCTGTCAGTTCCCTTAAGGGTGTGGGAAAGGTCATTACGAGAGAACTTCAGAAGAGAGGGGTTCAGACAGTGTATGATCTTTTGTATATCCTTCCACGTTCCTACCAAGACCGAAGGACGTTCATTCCGATTCACAAGATAAAGCCTGGTGAGGCAGCGCTTATAAAGGGCACAATAATGGAGATAAAAAAACTCGGATTTAGATACCGGCCAGCGCTTGAAATGCTTGTAGGCAATGAGCATGGGATTATATCTGCGAAATGGATAGGAGCGATACAATACCTGTACAGGTTTAAAAAAGGAGACACTATTATCCTCTACGGCCCGTTTCGCGCATCTCCAAAGAAGGTGCTTGAGACCTATCATCCTGAGATCATAGAGGATGCAAATGAATATGAGACAGGAAGGGTATTACCTGTGTATCCTGAAATAGGGGGAATCTCGCAGCGAAGGATACGGCGGATTATGATGGATGCCATAAACCGATTTATTCCAAACCTCGAAGATCCATTGCCTGCGATGATCAGAAAGGCACAATCGCTCCTTGAGCTGGGTGTGGCAATAAAAGAAGCTCATTTCCCATCAGAATCAAGGCTTGAGGATCTTTATATTCGAAGATCACCGGCACAGAAAAGGCTCATATTTGACGAGTTCTTCATGCTCCAATTAGCACTCGCACTCAAAAAGAGCAAGACTTCCGGGCAAAGAGGGATAGCCTTTGCAATACAAGGCATTCAGGAGCTTTATGATTTTTTTCCCTTTAAGCTCACGGGATCACAAACAAGTGTAATTCATGAGATTATCACTGACATGAGCAGACCATTTCCAATGAATAGACTCCTTCAGGGTGATGTCGGCTGTGGGAAGACCGCCGTAGCATTTATGGCTGCATGGGTGGCAGCGAGGAATGGTTATCAAGTCGCATTTATGGCACCTACACAGCTTCTTGCTGAGCAGCACTATATGAGCATCCTTGAGCTCACCCGAAACATGAACCTCAGAGTAGAACTTCTTACAAGCGGAATGAATAACATTGCCGATGAGGTGAGAGATAAGGTAAAAAAGGGTACAATAGATATCCTCATAGGTACCCATGCCCTTATTCAAGAAAGTGTAAAGTTTGGCAGGCTTGGACTCGTGATCATTGATGAGCAGCATCGATTTGGAGTAGCACAGAGGGTTATTCTCAAGCAGAAAGGAGCAAGACCGGATGTCCTTACCATGACTGCTACGCCTATTCCGAGAACGCTTGGGCTCACCGTATATGGGGATCTTGACATATCTGTCATCGACGAGCTTCCTCCTGGGAGAAAATCCATTCAGACCAAGCTGTTCCATGAAAGGGATCGAGGCACAGTATATGATATCCTGAGAAAGGAGATAAAAAAGGGAAGACAGGCTTATATAGTGTATCCTCTGATTGAAGAGTCAGGGAAGATGGATCTTAAAGATGCCACAAATATGGCTGGGAAGCTCAGAGATATTTTTTCGGATTTCCATATAGGTTTGATCCATGGAAGGATGCCCCTGGATCAAAGAGAAGCAATAATGGGAAAATTCAAAGAAGGACTCATCGATATCCTGGTTTCCACAACGGTCATCGAGGTGGGTATAAACATTATCAATGCCACCATTATGGTAATTGAGAATGCCGAGAGGTTTGGCCTCTCGCAAATTCATCAGCTTAGAGGGAGAGTAGGGAGAAGTGCGTACCCCTCAAAGTGTCTTCTTTTGGCCTCCTACAGGAATTCGGTCAGTGCGAAAAAGAGGCTGGGAATTATAGAGAAAACGACAGATGGGTTCCGGATTTCTGAAGAAGACCTTGCTATTAGGGGTCCGGGAGAATTTCTGGGCGAGAGGCAATCAGGCTTTTACCAGTTTAGGGTTGCAAAAATTATGAGGGATGCAGAACTACTGTCTAAGGCAAGAAAAGAGGCATTTAGACTGGTTAAACATGATCCTGGGCTTGCCCATAGGACCCACAACCTCCTCAGACAGATGTTCACAGGCAGTCTTGGGTAAATGAATTTATGAGCATAGCATGAGATTAAGAATTCACGGCAATATTTTTTAAAGCCCCAGAAATCAGCCTTTTTTCACTTCCATTAAGAACTCTATCCAAGAGAAAATTTGTATTTTGTTCAAGCTGGCTCATAGTTTGCGCAAGGGCCTTAAGCTGGGTCAATGTTTTCCTTGATTTTTCCCGAGATGGTATTGTAAGGGCTGAATTATCCAGTACCTTGATGAGCCGATCAAGGGCTGAATCATCGAATTTATCATTGTTTCTATACATGAGATTAACCCACTCCTGTTTAACCTCCTGCGGAATTTTATTGTACTTCGCAATGATATCAGGGTCCTGACCAAAGTGAAGAGACTTTTTCAATTTATCAATTGTTTTCCACACTATTTCCCTTTTGTGATCATCCTGTGGACATTCATAAAGAAGGTCTCTCCATCTTTCCTCTATCTGCATACCTACCCAATTTTCACCCTTTTCCGGTGGAAGAGAAAGTTGCAAGAATTTATTGTGGGCATCCACCAAATCTTCCTTGCGATCTTCATAGCCATCACCCAGGCTCGTTAAAATTTCATTTAAGTCTCCTATAGCCTCGACTTTCGTATTATTTTCTTTCCGGTCTTCGATCAATGCCTGTTCCCACTGATCCCTGAGGTATCCTATTTCCTGTTTAACAAGAGAAAAAATTAGCCCTGACTTTGTGATGGCATTCCGTAGTGAATCTGCAAGTATATTACATGCGTTTAACCTGTCTGTTGCCAGTTGTTCCATGGTTTTCATAGAATCTTGGCGTAACTGGTAAGACAGTAATTCGGTTCCGAGAGAGCGCGAAAGTTTTTTAATAATCTTGGTCTCATGACTGTTCATCTTTATGGTGAAGGGGTGAAAATGTATCTTGATGACAGCAACCACAATATAGTCGCTGTCTTTCCATATGGTATTTCCTTTATAATCATTTGGGTAGTTAAGAGAGGAGTGCATGTCTAATTTAAGATCCGATTTGAGAACAAGCACTGGCTCCATATGGTGGAAATCTTTCGCTATTCCTTCAACCTGAAATCTGAGATTTCGGGCATCTTTTTCCGGATCTTCAGATGTCCAGCTTTTCTGTTTCTCAACACACCAGGACATGGACTCAAGGGGGCGATCTGGTTGATCCCTGTATTCCAGCCATGGTTTACCCGGAGTATTGTATCCAGATTTAGCCGGAAGACCCCAAGAAATCTTTGCTTTACTATCGTCAATTATTCCGGAAGTGATTCTTTCTGCAATCAGATCTGGTGGTTTCCCAATTTGATAAATTGTGCCTTTGAATGCATTGGGAAGACAGAAAAGAATGGTTTCTATCATTTCCATACAGGCCTTTTTTAATACAGACTTTTCTATCTCTATGGACAATACATTTCTCCCTGTTTGTGTTTTTTCGTTATATCGCTCTACATAATTATGGAGCTGCTTTTTCGGGATTGGTAATGTACAGCATTTTTTACCTTTGTCAAGGTAATAAATGGATCTGGACTCTTTTGATATGAGGCGATATAATTTATAGTATTACGCAAAGAATATGCCCGTAATAAATGAGAGGTTAAAAATAAAGCTTAATTTTTTCTCTATGGACTAAAGAGCATAAATTGTCAAGGGAAAAATACTGTATGTTGTAAAAATAGAAAATTAATATACTACATATAGCATGACTATTTTGATTACATGCCGAAAAAACCTTTGCTATTATTAGGGAAAATTATGGTGGAAGGATGTTTATATAGGTATGGACTAAATACAACGAAAGAGTGTTTAAAAGATTTGTTGCACAATACCATATACTATACGAAAGGGGATTTTCTTTTTCTCGATTATTTTTTTTGTAAGATGTAGTGAATTCATTTCATTGGCAAAC
>CAZBBQ010000057.1:7568-8647 GCA_964489745.1 uncultured Desulfobacteraceae bacterium | reverse complement strand
ATCTCCTGCATACCATTTTGAGCGATTGCGACCATGAAACCGAATATACCCTATATCAGAAGTTGCCACTGCAACTGGGGGAAGAAGGCCTCTCAGAGAAGGTTCATCAACACAAACAAAACCAGCATTCAACTCCTTTAAGGTAGCATACACCGAATCTTTTAACCATTCCCTTTGCCTGAATTCAACACACACTGGCATTGGGCTAAATCCCTTGATAAGTGATTGCAGGTAGACTCGTGAACTGGGAGTATAACGAAAACTTTGAGGGAATTGCACAAGTACGGCACCGAGTGTGTTACGTTGCGAAAAGGGTGTTATGGATTCTTTAAACTGAGGTAATATCTCAGGTATTGATTGATCGGTAATTTCATGGGTAAGACCTTTAAAGGCCTTGATGACAAATTCAACTCTATGGCCTGATTTTTCTACCATCTGCCTGCATTGAGAGAGTGTTGGCATTCTGTAATATGAAAAATTGAGCTCAACTGCATTAAATTCCTGGCAGTAGAAGGACAAAAAATCAGATTGAGGGAGATGAATGGGATAAAATCTATCTTTCCACTCATTATAAGAAAAACCAGATGTGCCAATCAAAATCTTTGCCATTTTTCAAATAGTGGAAATGTAAGTTTTGATGGTGTAAGTTGATCGTTATTAGCTAAGAATCACTTATAAGATTGTGCCTTTGATAGGATAGTTCTAATGTCGTGCGGTATATCAATTGCCTTGAATTTCAAAGGATCGGAAACATCTAAACAGATCCTTTTTTCAAATCCCTTTACCATAAGGGCCCTGTCCGAGAGACGAGAAATATCATGCTGTAACAACACTACCTTATCTGAAATATCATCAATATATGTGACAATTTCAATCCATTCATTGTATCTCCCTGGCAGATGATATTGGCACCCAGTCTCTAAAAGACCAAATATAATTCCCCTTTCCTTCCACAGGCTCCCTAAAGCAAGGTTGAGGGATTGAAAGAACACATGGCCACTTGCATCGATCCACTTATAGTAGTGAGGATAAAAGACAATTCCAAGGGAGTCAAGGTCTCCCCATGCTATCTGTCTTTT
>CAZBBQ010000057.1:0-7468 GCA_964489745.1 uncultured Desulfobacteraceae bacterium | reverse complement strand
CTCAAAATCCTCAAGCCCTTCGCCAGTGCATATAAATGAGATAGGAATGCGGAGCTTCTGAAAAATACCAATGACAGCGCCACCCTTGGCTGTTCCATCCAATTTAGTCAGGATAATATCTGTCACTCCGAGTGACTCTGCAAATACCTGGGCTTGGGCAATTGCATTTTGGCCGGTCGTAGCGTCAATGATAAGGGTCACTTGGTGGGGAGCTCCGGAAACCTGCTGGCTCGCAACTTTTTGAATTTTCTTTAGTTCTTCTATTAAGTTTGATTTAGTATGAAGCCTTCCGGCAGTATCAATAAAAACCCTCTCTATTTTTCTGGACTTAGCAGCGGAAAGGGCATCGAAAACAACCGCTGCAGGATCTGCTCCTCTTTTTTGATTGATTACCTCTGCGCCTATACGCTCTCCCCAAATCTGTAGTTGCTCTATGGCAGCAGCCCTGAAGGTATCTGCCGCCACTAACATTACCCTTTGCTCCCGAGCTTGAAAATAATGAGCCATTTTAGCAATAGTCGTTGTCTTTCCCACTCCGTTAACCCCTACAAACATGGCTACGTGTGGCATGGTAGGGGGTGTATCTTTTATAGGAAAGGCAGAAAGGTTGTGGCCAACCTCTAATAAAGAAACCATTTTTTCTTTTAAAACGGCTTTTAGCTGTTCTGGTTTCTTTAGAGATTTCTTTTCTACCCCCTGTGTTAGTCCCTCAATTAACTGCTGTGTTACCTCTACACCAATGTCAGAGGTAAAAAGAATCTCCTCGAGATTTTCTAACAGGGGTGGATCAATTACATTTTTGCCAGTTACTAATGCGGTGAGCCTGTCTGTTAATTTCCTTCTCGTGTTAGATAGCTTATTCCAGAGTCTTCCAGCAGGGGCACTGCCATAGCCAAGTTCTGGTTTATCCAAAGAGGTATTTGCCTCCTTTCAAGACCGTTGTCCGTCGAAAAGCGGATAGCGGTGAACGGTGAACATTCCTTATGCTACTGATAATCCTCCAAATTTACAGAAACAATTTTAGAAGTGCTGCTTTTATCCATGGTCACACCATACAACCGAGCAGCCAGTTCCATTGTATTCCGATTATGGGTAACCATTATTACTTGGGATGATTTTTCAATCTCCCTCAAAAGAGCATTAAATCGATCTGTATTGGCCTCATCCAAGGGG
Source organism: uncultured Desulfobacteraceae bacterium (assembly GCA_964489745.1). Lineage (GTDB taxonomy): Bacteria > Desulfobacterota > DSM-4660 > Desulfatiglandales > B25-G16 > B33-G16. Next base: position 6,295 of record CAZBBQ010000057.1, on the reverse strand, counting down.
GCGTCCACCTCATCCATTATAATAAACGGACTTGGTTTAATAAGGTAGATAGCAAACAGTAAGGCCATGGCTAAGAGGGCCTTTTCCCCACCTGACAAGAGTCCCATATGACCCAGTCTCTTTCCTGGAGGCTGTGCTTCAACTAATACACCACTTTCTAATGGAAGACTTTCATCAACCAACCTCAGTCTTGCTTTGCCACCATTAAACAGGATTGGAAAAACCTTCTTCAATTTCTCATCAACCTTGCCAAATGTAGCAAGAAACTTCTCCTTAGAAATCCTGTTAATTTTTCTAATAGCCTCAGAAAAAGACTCAATCGAGGAAAGGAGGTCCTGTTGCTGTGCTGTTATAAATTTATATCTCTCTTCCAGCTTCTCATATTCATTAATGGCCAGAAGATTCACCTCTCCAATTCTCTCTTTAATACGTAAGCGATCTCTGAGTTTTTGTTCATATTGAGCCTCTGAAAAATCTTCCTCCAAATATTTTTTGTAATCCCTTTGGAGGTTAATTCCTGTCTCTTCCCCAACCTGAGATAAAATACTCGTGCGCTTAAAATCTATCTCTGCCTCTTTTAAACGCACCTCATTAACTTCTTCCCGTATCTTGCTCACCCTTTCCCTTAAAAGAGCAGCCTTTTGGTCTTCTTTTCTTAATTCTTCCCTTAAAATCTCAAATCTATTTTCAGAATCATCGACCTTTTTTTCAAGGTCCTTCTGTCTTTGATAAATGACGGCTAATCCCTCTTTTAATCCCCTCTCTGTAATCAAAGAATTGTCGTATTGATCACGATTTGATTGCATCTCTTCTTCTATCCTGTCACTTCTTGCCTCTATATCACTTATGAATTGATCAATTCTCTCTTTTTCCCGTGCGAGACCCCTCTCTTCCTCTTTATATTGGTTATACCTGAGAAGCAGCTGTGAGAGATTTTCTTTCGAATCATCAAGGGTGTTTTCCAACTTTTCAATGTGAACCTCCTTCTCCGTAACTATACGTTGTGCCTCTTCCTTCTCATTAAAGCATGTTGATAGTTTTTCTGTAATAGTAGTGAGATGAGATTTTTTCTCATCTCTGTCCTTACGTAAAGATACTAACTGACTTACTATGTCTTGAGATTGTTTTATGAGTTGTTCTGACTCATTTTCAAGGAGGAATATGTCTTTGTCCATTTTTTCAATCTGTTGGGCATACGATGCTTTATCTCTTTCTAATCGACCAATGAGACTATATATGCCCTCCACTTGTAGATTCAATTGATCAAGATCTGATTGCAATACAGAAATTAGTTTTTCATTATTTGTTATCTTAAGCGATAGTTCCTTCTCCTTTCGTCTTCTCCCAAGCAAGCCTAAAGAATCTTTTCCCAATCTCCCGCCAATTATGACACCCCTATTATCCACGAGATCACCTTCTGGAGTAACCAGGGTTTGTTTACCTTTTCCATTGTTCCAGGCCAATAGAGCCTGAGAGAGGGTATCTACCAGGGCTGAATTACCCAAAAAGGATTCTACCAATGGCTTAATTTTTTGTGCCACAGAAATATGATTTCTTAAAAGCTTAAACCCATTAAGTTTAACACCCACATTATCAAGAGTCTCTTCTTCTTTAAACTCCCCGATAGGGAGAAAATAACTTCTGCCCATACCTTTTGATCTTAAATATTCAACAGCCTCCCTGCCATCCTCCTGCCGAGCAACAACGACATATTGCAATCTCTCTGCTAAAACTGCCTCAACAGCTAACTCAAACTCTGGTTCAACTTGAATAAAATCTGCCACTACACCTAAAATGTTGTCTCCTTTCACGCTTTTTTTCCCATAAGAATTCATAATTGTCTGAACGCCTGATTTATACCCTTCATAGTTTTCAATAAGACTTTGAATGGTCTTTAATTGGGAACGAAAGAGATTTAGTTCTAACTCGGTTGTTGAACATTCAGATTCTTTCTCTTTTCTCGCCTCTTCAAGACTTGTTAGTTTTATTCTCTGCGCTTGTATATTTTTCTCGATAGAGCTTACCTGAATTACTGCCTTCTCCCTTCTTTCCCTTTTTTCATCTAACAGAAAAGATGGCTTTTCAAGATTTTTTGCTATCTCTTTGGAGTTCTCCTTAAACCTATTCTTTCTGATTTCTAACTGGCTAATCATCTCTGTGAGATTGTTTTTTTCACCTTTCAGGCTCGCCTCATTAGTAGCTATTTCGATTAAATAAGATTTTTCCTTTTTCAACTCATCTTTCAATCTGTTTAATGTTTGCCTTTCATCTTTAAAAGCAGAATCATGCTGAAATTGAAGGGCTGAGATTTCCTGGATCGATTTTTGTCGTTCGTTAATCCTGGAGGTAATTTTTTCAACTTCAGATTGAAATCCCATTAATTTTTCACTGATTTCCTTTTTCTCTTCATTCATCCTGGCAGAAGTGAGGTTAAATCTTTCCTGGTCAGCCGACAAATGTCTGAGTGTATCCTCGTTGTTTCTGCGCTCTTCCCTAAGAGAAAAAACTGATTCCCTCAGAACAGATAATGACTTCTCCTTCTCTACTATCTCCAAATTCTTAGTTTCGATAACCTTCTCGGATTCAGAAAAAAGTGCCTCTAATTCTTTTCCCTTACCTATCAATTCATCAATAATTTTTGCTCTCTTTGCCTTCTCTGTCTGTAATTCACTATATTTATTAGCGTGCAAAATGAGCTTTAAGCGATGAATATCAGCATTTATCTCTTTGAATCTTTTGGCCTTCCCAGCTTGTCTCTTAAGAGAATTCATCTCTCTTTTAATTTCAACAATAAGGTCTTCTACCCTCTTAAGGTTTTCTTTGGTTAATGATACCTTTCGTAACGATTCTTCTCTCCTCACCTTGTACTTCGTAATGCCAGCTGCTTCCTCCAAAAGAAATCTTGTTTCTTCTGGTTTTTGCTCTATGATTAAGCCTATCTCTCCTTGGGCAATAATAGCATATGATCGATTACCCAATCCGGTGCCCATAAATAAATCGTGGATATCCTTTAATCTGCATGTTGAATTATTGATTAGATACTCGCTTTCACCGGACCTATAAAGCCGTCTACAAATGGATATCTCGCTGGTATTATGTAATTCCTCAGCATCTTCAAATGTCAGGGCCACTTCTGCCATACTCAAGGCCTTTAAAGGGCCTGTCCCTGAAAAAATCAAATCTTCCATCTGGCGGCCACGGAGCTGCTTGGGGCTTTGTTCACCCATAGCCCATCGTATGGCATCAACTACATTGCTCTTACCGCAACCATTAGGGCCAACAAATGCACTGATTCCAGGAGAAATCTGAATGTCTAATTTATCCATAAATGACTTAAAACCCTTAATGGAAAGCTTCTTTATTTTCATCGTTATTTGTCTCCCTCACCCTTTATGATATAATTGATAGCAAATATTAGAATAAATGTAAAGATAAAAATACTATATAATGTATATTTATTGTTGACTGGTTCAATATATTGTGTATAATTATAGCAGGTGAAAAATCTTGACATAATCTTGTTTAACTATTTAATATAACAATAATTATTTCTATCAGTGATAAGATCAAGGGGGAATATCACGAGCTTTTCAATGCGTATCAAAACGACAGCAAGCCAGATTGCCATTTACCTCACATTTCTGATTGCTTTTCCATCCTTATATGCACCTTTGCTTCAAGGAAAAGAGAAAGACACATTCTCTATCTCTTTAGTTCAGCAGGCCAAGGTTAAAAAGATCGAAGGAAAAGAGGTTGTGTGTGAGACCTATACGGTAAAAGACGGCGATTACATCTGGAAAATTCTACGCCAGAGAGGACTACTCAAAAAACCAAATCTTGCCGAGCTCATTTCCTTGCTAAAAAGAATGAATAAATCTTTAACAAATCTCGATATTATTCACCCGGGACAAACAATATCAATTCCACTCAACATAACACCAATTAGAGGAGCTCCAGAAAAAGAGAAATCTGTCCAGAAATCAATAATGGGTATTTCCTCGTTGAAAGAGGTCGATTTCGAGAATTATGTGGTTAAATCCGGTGATAGCTTAACAATGGTTGTCTATGGAAAGTATAAAATACATCCTGAATACCTTTATAACGAATATCTAAACCTGTTTCAGAAATTTAATCCTACCTTAAAAAACCTTGATATCATCTATCCAAATCAGGTTATCAAACTTCCTATCTTTTCTCCAGAGATAGTCAGAATGCCTGTTAAGGTTACCAAAGAAAAGAGAGCTCTAAAGAAGAGCAAAATTATCCCATCTGAAGACACCGAACAAACTATTTCTTTAAGAAAAAAACTTAAGGATATCTTTAATCAGATGGACGAGGAATGGGTCGATACTGGTAAGCAGTTTATTCCACTGAAGTCAGGTGGCCAGATACAACTAAAGGCCGAGTCTTTCCCTGTTTTAAATTTACAGAGTGGCATGCGATTGATTATTGACCTAAAAAATGAGCTTCCAGAAGATATCAGCCAGTTAATCCTTGCTGATTGGGAGGATTACGGAATTGTTCATCTGGCAACAGTCGATACCCTTAAAACTGCTATGGATAAAATCCTTACAGCCAGTAGCTATTATAAGATTCTTAAACCCGGGGAACAATTTCAGACAAGAAGTGGGGATATAGATATCTCCATAGCTGGGGACTGGGTGATTATTCCACAAAGAGGCGAGGAAAATATTACGGAGAAAATAACAGTAATCAGCTTCATTAATCATCCTTCCGAACAGACACCAGAAGCAATAAGGGCATATCTTAAGAAATCAGGGATACGGGTGATTGATTATCCTGGTCTCCCGGTCCCGAAAGACATGACAGATGATGTGCCTCGTGAAAAGAAAATAGGCATTGAAAAGAATGTGGATTTCCCTTTACCCGCTCTTCTGCTCAACCTCGCTGGACAGACTTTCTCTAATAAGGTAAAAATTCCAGTTTATCAAGGAAAGGGCTCTGAATTTAATGTCATTATACAGGCTGATCTATTTTTTAATCGGCACGGGAAAGATTGTATCATAAACACAACTGATCTATCGCCTGCTATTGTTTCTCTGCTTAAAAAGCATCAATTTCTGGTTCTCTCCCTTGCAGGTGAGAAAAATCTCAACAGAGTGACCGAGCTAACACTTAACTTTCTTGGGCTTTCATACGACTCAAATTCACATCACTTTCTGACATCGGGCAGAGATGAGGCAAAAAATATAACACTGACCGTCCCGGGAATCAGTTTTTATGATAAGGAGGGAAAACATATTCTGGCAACTGATAAAAAGATGCCAACAGAAATTGTCTCATTTCTCAATCAAAAGGGATACACCCTCCTCGAGTTGAGCCAATTTGAAGAATAAGCCCAGATCATATTCAGATCAAACTCCTGTTTAGCAAGCTTTCCAATGTTTTCATCACATTCAGTTGTAGTTTTCCTCAAAAATTATGTCCTTTTAATTTTTAAAAATTTCTGATATTAGTCTCTGTATGAATAAAGTATCTTCCCTCTGCATCTCGTGAATGAATAAACAATGGAAGAATTATTGAAGCTACTTCTTCTCTTTTTTGTCGGTTCTGTAGCCGGCTTTATCAATGTTATGGCTGGCGGTGGATCCACAATTACTTTGCCCACCCTCATATTTTTGGGGCTCAGTAGTTCCATTGCCAACGGAACCAATCGCATCGCACTTCTTATTCAAAATATTTCTGGCATAATATCCTTCAAGCAGGAAAAATATCATAAATTTACGATGAGTTTAAAGCTGGCCGCTTTTACTCTCCCAGGAGCCATCGCGGGCTCTATCATCGCAATTCACATCAGCGATACCTTATTTCAGAAAATTTTGGCCTATGTCTTGATTGGGATTATCGTTTCCCTGCTGGTGCCGATGCCAAATCAAAAGAAAATCGAAGGCAAGACCCAGTATCAGAGGAGCTGGTTAATCTATCCGGCAATGGTTTTGATCGGATTTTATGGAGGATTTATCCAGGCCGGCGTTGGATTCCTGCTCATGGCATCGCTTTACCACCTAATGAAACTCGACCTTGTTCATGTCAATATGCACAAAATATTTATTGTATTTATCTATACTATTCCAGCTCTGCTTATTTTTTTTCTCACACACAATGTGGACTTGAAGTTTGGTCTTACCCTGGCAGCCGGAAATGCATTTGGAGCATGGTGGTCTGCAAAATATTCCGTGAAAAAAGGGGAAGGCCTTATTCGAATAATATTAATGGTGGCAATATTTATTATGTCCATGAAGCTCTTGAATATTATTTAGGGCATCTTTTCCTT
>CAZBBQ010000056.1:0-8917 GCA_964489745.1 uncultured Desulfobacteraceae bacterium | reverse complement strand
CCTTTTCGATCTGAGGACCCAATTTGTGGAGCCAGTAAGCCTGATTGGCGCTTTAATTTTACAGGAAAGACAAAAAAAGGGGTGTATAAAACAGGTACTTTTTTTGCCCATAGAGCAGCATGCTTTACAAAACCGTACCCTTCTATTGTAACTTTAAGATTTCTTCCTGTTATCTTCCATGCCGGTTTTTCGCCGTCACATGTTGTAATGCTGGCTTTGTCGACAGCATATGAATCTTTGCCAATTTTTTGAATTGTATCGCCTTTTATATAAAAATGGTTTTCTTTCATAAAAATGGTTCCATTATATACAGTACCGGTTTCTGCCTCTAAATTCATCTCCATGCTTGTTCCGGTCAGGGTATCTTGTCTTGCTGTCATGACCACATGTCCTTTTGCGTATACCTTCATGGCTTTTTGATCAAAACGGATAAAATCAGCAGTAAGCTTTTTATCCTCTTTGGTGATCATTACATTACCTTTTCCAATATAGTAGCCAGCTTTATCGTCATAATCTATTTCGTCTGCAACAATATGCCATGGAGTTTTTGGATTATTAGGAAATTGATCATTGGTATCCGAAAAGGAATACGCAGGGATTGAAAGGAAAATGACGAGGGTAAGGAATAGGTGGTAAATGGTACTGTAGGTATTACAGAAAGATCTTGAAGAAATGATACAGGGCCTCATCCATCTGTAGCCAAAAGGGCGGCATTTGTCATGCGGTTTATTCTGAAACATTAAGTCCGATTGTTGAATTATAGAAGTAAAAACGTACAGTAATTTGTGGGATAAAACCTTTAACACAATTGAGGTCTTACCAATAAAACCAACTTGATTGAAAAAGTCAAGATGTAGTTATGAAAATAGTTTCTTTGAAAAAATAATGCAATCTGGCAAATGCTGTATATTAAATAAATAAAAATGAACCGTGTTACATAATTATTTTGTTATGTTAAACTAATGTTATATGGAGAATAGCTCATAAAACAGTTTCTGCTCCGGGAGGTGGTGGACTATAACTTTTGTATAACAATGTTGACGGATGCAAGTAAACAATGCTTTGCTTTAAGCTTTTCGTTTTGGATGAATTATGTAATGTTAAACTCGAATTCGCCGGAAAATTACTTACGCAATTTTTTCTTTTCAGGCCTAAACCAAAGCAAGGCCAAACCCGAGACACACATAACGATAGAAAGAGCCTGACCCATGGTTATAAAGGAAAAGATAAGGCCAAGCTGCGGGTCTGGTTCTCGGAAAAACTCGATAAAAAAACGAAAGATGCTATAAAGAATGAGAAATAAACAGAAAAGTGTTCCCTTTTTAAAATGGAAATCCTTGAGCCACCACAGAACTATAAACAGAAGAATCCCTTCAAGGAACAATTCGTACAATTGAGAGGGATGCCTTGGAAGAATTCCACCTGATGGAAAGATCATGCCCCAGGGGAGATGAGTGACTCTACCATAGAGCTCTGCATTAATAAAGTTGCCGAGCCTTCCAAGACCTAATCCAATAGGAGCTGTGACAGAAATAAGATCAGCAAATTCCCAGAAACTGGCTTTGTGTTTTTTTACGAAAATGAGGCTAGAGAAGATAATGCCTATTAATCCGCCATGAAAGGACATCCCTCCTTCCCATATGGCAAATAGTTTTAATGGATGACCGAGATAAAAAGGAAGATTATAAAAAACAACATAGCCGAGGCGTGCGCCAATAATAAGACCAATTATCAGAAACAGAAAAAGATCATTTACCGTGTTTATAGAAATAGTTAACCCTTTTTTTCTTATTTGATATTTTACGAGAAAATAAGAGGCCAGAAAGGCAAGGATATACATGACTCCATACCAACGTATCTGAAGGGGCCCGATTTTTATTATTGTTGGACTTATGGCTGGATAATGCAGCATTATGGGTATCCATTATATAGGTAAAAGTGCCGAAGGCTAATGAATTAAATCATTGAATCTTGAGTTTACCTGTGATTTTAGGCACGCATAAGGTATTTATTTAACACAATAGACGCACTAGACAAAAGAAAAATATAACATTAAGAATTGAGAGGTTGTTGCTGGGTAATTGTTAAAAGTTTTGTGTACTTGATACGTTATCCCATGCTCTATTCCATAGTTAGTTTTTTAGGAGGCATTTATTAAAAACATGGATGTTAGAAGGGGCGAAACGATAGAACTGAGTGTGGAAAAGGTTGTTTACGGTGGAAGAGGGCTTGCGCATTTGAATAACATGGCAATTTTTGTGGCTAACACGGTCCCGGGTGACAGGGTTATTGCAAAAGTTGTAAGAACTAAAAAAAATTTTGCAGAGGCACGGATTTTAGAGGTGATAGAGGCGTCACCCCATAGAATTATTGCCCCTTGCCCTTACAGCGATTTTTGTGGTGGTTGCACCTGGCAATGCATTGAGTATGAAAAGCAGCTAGAATATAAGCATGCCCTTGTTGCGGAATTGTTAAATCATATTGGTATGGTAACTGATTTTACAATGCATCCAACTTTACCATCTTCGCAGATATTTGAGTATAGAAACAAAATGGAATTCTCTTTTTCAGATAGAAGGTGGTTGTTGCCGAAAGAGAGAGATGAAAAAAAGGACAATAATAGTTTCGCTCTTGGTCTTCATGTCCCAGGCACCTTTGATAAGATCATAGACATAGAGGGATGTCTTCTTCAGAAAGAAAAAGGCAATGAGATATTACGTGAGGCAAAAAGATATATACGTGAGAGTGGACTGCCTGTCTATGGACTTAAGACTCATAAGGGTTTTTGGCGTTATCTCATGTTACGCCATTCCTATTCCTTTGATGAATGGATGGTGAATATTATAACGAGTGAAACGAGAGATGCCCCTATTCAGGTTCTATCTTCGATCCTTAAAGACAAATTTAATGAGATTGCCACTGTAGTAAATAATATTAATACAAAAAAAGGAGGGACAGCAGTTGGCGAATGGGAAAAAGTTTTTGCGGGTGAGGGATATATTAAAGATAAAATAGGGACGCTCACCTTTGAAATATCAGCGAATTCCTTTTTCCAGACCAATACCTTGATGGCAGAGAGATTATATCAGTCGGTAAAGGACTTCGCCTCTTTAACAGGAAGGGAGACAATTTTTGATCTTTATAGCGGGATAGGAACAATTTCTACCTTTTTGGCTTCCCAGGCAGCACGTATAATTGGCGTAGATATATCGAATGCAGCAATAGCAGACGCCAAGAGAAATTGCCAGTTGAATGGGATAGATAACTGTGAGTTTTTTTGTGGGGATGTTAAAATGTTTTTATCCCAATTTAGAATTCAACCAGATGTGTTAATAGCTGATCCGCCTCGAGTTGGGATGCATAGAGGAGTGATAGACCGGATACTTAGATTATTACCTAAAAGAATTATTTACATTTCCTGTAACCCTTCCACTTTGGCCAGGGATGTCGCTTTATTAAAAGAAGGATATACACTGGAAGAGGTTAAGCCAATTGATTTATTCCCACATACCTATCATATAGAAACTGTTGCGAGATTGGAGAGGAATTAGTAAAAAAATAAAAGTATTGACAATTACTTAGTTGCATATATAATTCAAACCTTGTTGTGAAAATAATCAAAAGTGAGAAGACGAGGCTGGTACAATTTTCTCAAGAATATATTTTTAAAGAGGGAGGTGAGCTAAAAAGGGGCTAAGCTATCGGAAAGTTGACGTTTCGAGTGTTTAGCTACATGGATATGAAAGTAATTGTATACAATAATCAAATAGAAAAGGCCATACGAGATCTAAAGAGAAAGCTTTCAAAAGAAGGTTTCTACTCGGAGATAAAGGAAAGAAGATTTTATGACAAGCCGAGTGTACAAAAGAAAAAGAAACAGGCAAAAGCTGCCAAAAGACTCCGAAAAAAGATTAGGAAATTTTAACCTATTTCCTTTAGAAATGAAGGCCAAAGTTTAACTTTGATCTACAGTTAGTGGTATCAAGATGATTTAAAAGGGAATCCCGTTAGAATCGGGAACGGTCCCGCCGCTGTAATCCCGTACCTGAAAATCAGGTAATGTTACCTCTGGTATACACTCAATCAATGAGGGTTAACGTCACTGCCCCTGACTCAGCAGGGGTGGGAAGGCTAGCCATGAGGTCGGGAGAGCCAGAAGACCTGCCACTGTTGTATTATTTAAGGATCAAGGAAGCAGGGTGCAGTCCTTAAATCCATATGGATTTAAGGATTTTTTTTATAATACTGCTGAAAGGTCATCACAGGCTAACCTTCATAACCTTAGGGACAAGAAAATAAATGATTATAAAACAGGCACGGCCCCATTTTGCTGTAAAGGTTTTTGTACAAGTGTTTTTAATTATTTTTATCTTCTCAGCTCCTCTATTATCATATGCGGCTGTTTTTCGTGATTCTTTGGGTAGAAATGTGTCGGTACCCTTTGTTCCCAAAAGGATTATTTCTTTAGCGCCAAATATTACAGAGATGATATATTTTCTCGGATTGGGAGAAAGACTTGTAGGCGTTACCCAATTTAGCTATTTTCCCAAAGAGGCCCAGAAAAAACCAAAGGTAGGCGTCTATACAGATGTAAATATTGAAAAAATAGTTACTCTTAGCCCCGATCTCGTTATTGCTACGGCTGACGGAAACAAGAGAGAAGATGTCGAGATGCTTGAAGAGGCAGGTATCCCAGTTTATGTTGTTAATCCTCGAAAGGTACATCAGGTTTTAGATACAATAGAGAGATTAGGCACAATATGTGGTGTACCTGATAGGGCCAAACATTTGGTTAATTGTCTCAGAGAAAGAGTCACAAAAGTTATGAAAGCAGTGAGAAATAGAGAAAGACCACTGATTCTCTTGGTGATAAATATGAAACCGCTTATAAGTGTAAATCAGAGCACAATACATCATGACATAATCCAATTTGCTGGTGGGAGAAATATGACTGGAGATCAGCCTATTACGTATCCAACAGTAAACATGGAAGAGGTAATAAAAAAAGGACCGGATGTGATAATCATCTCATCTATGGAAAGGGAAGGAGAGTTTGAGAAGGCACGAAAAGAATGGTTTCTATGGCCTACTTTGCCTGCAGTCCAAAGAGGACGAGTGTATCTTATAGATTCTGATTTGATAGATAGGGCTGCCCCAAGAATAGTTACTGGCCTAGAAGAGATGGCAAAATTAATACATCCAGAAATAGAATGGGGGAGTATCTGCGGACCACTGTCAATCCCAATTTATCGGGATTGACAGTACATGGAATAACATGAAAGGCAATGAAGAACAGATTCACACGACTCGCAAGCGAGAGCGTTATAGGCAGGGGATAACGCCTTTAAAGGTGCTATACACAGGGCTTATATTAACAGGGATGCTCGTTTTTATAGCCCTTATTTCTTTAAGTGTGGGTCCTGCAAAGATCTCTTTGAAAGATATTCTGGCGTGGTTAATTGGCTATCAATCCATTGATCAAACGTCATGGATGATTCTGTTCAAGATACGGTTGCCGAGAATCATACTGGCTGGCCTGGTTGGATTCACTCTTTCTCTTGGGGGAGTCGTATTCCAGGCACTTCTGAGAAACCCTCTCGCGGAACCTTTTATACTTGGTATCTCAAGTGGAGCCGCAGTTGGAGCCATTATAGGGATTTTTTTTGGGTATGGATTTACCTTTGGCGTACCTCTTCTCTCCTTCATGGGCGCATTGTTTACTGTTTTACTGGTGATGAGTATAAGCAGCCGTCATGGAGGGCTCGAATCATCGACCTTGCTTCTGACCGGGGTGATCATCAATGCCTTTTTTACAGCTGTGATAATGTTTTTTGTTACCACTACCAGTGATAGCAGGCTTCATTCCATGCTTTTCTGGCTGTATGGTGATCTTTCACAAAGCAAATACGTTCAACTATCAATCAGCCTTCCATTTATCCTTATCGTCTCAGGTGTAATTTATCTCTTTTCTCGTCATCTTAATCTTATAGTAGGAGGTGAGGAATCTGCCCTTCAGATGGGTGTCGAGGTAGAATTGTTAAAATGGATATCATTTCTTGGAATATCCTTAATTATCGGTATAGCTGTATCTTTTTCTGGAATAATAGGCTTTGTTGGTCTGATTGTGCCGCACCTGATGCGGATGATTCTTGGCTCTGATCACAGGATGTTGATACCTGCCTCTTCCCTTGGGGGTGCTGTTTTTTTGATAGCAGCAGATACATTGGCACGCACAATCATCTCTCCCAGTGAATTGCCAGTAGGGGTAATCACCGCCTTTTTAGGGGCCCCTTTCTTTATATATCTTTTGAAGTCACGAGGAAGTCAATGGACTCAGAGTTGATCCTAAGAGATGTCTATTTTGGATATGATAGCCAGTGGTGTCTTAAAGGAATCAACTTTGAGCTTAAAAAGGGTGAGATTGTAGGGATAATAGGTCCAAACGGATCAGGTAAAAGCACCTTGTTAAAGATTATGGACGGTCTCCTCAAGATACAGAAGGGTGAGATCTTTCTTTGCAATAAATCTCTATCCAGGCATAGAAGAAGTGATATCGCCAGACGCATTGCCATGGTGCCACAGGAGGAAACCTTTCGATTTTCATTTTTGGTTTCTGAGGTGGTGCTTATGGGCCGTTTTTCTCATTTAGGCCTTTTTCCTTTTGAGGGAAAGGAAGACCTGGAGATAGCGAATCAATCAATGAGGCTTACCGGCACGCTTAACCTGGCAACACGCTCTATACATGAACTGTCAGGAGGAGAGAAGCAGCGTGTACTGATTGCAAGGGCATTAACCCAAAGGGCACAAATAATCCTGTTGGATGAACCAACATCTTTTCTTGATATACGGCACAAGGCAGAGATATTTGAACTTATTTCATATTTAACCCTGACACAAGGGCTCAGTGTGATCATTGTTTCACACGATATCAGTCTCGCTGCACAATATTGTCACAGAATGCTTCTTTTAAACAAGGGAGATGTCTATAAAATAGGTGAACCTGCCGAGGTGATAACTGCTGATAATATAAGTAGGGTATATCAGTGTCCGGTTCTTGTTGACAACAATCCGATTACCAAAACACCCAGGATTACGATTCTTTCAAAAAGAAAAAGGAGAAAAAAGGAGAAAGCATGATCAATTTATTCATTAAAGGCGGGCCCATAATGTATCCTCTTTTGATTTGCTCAATAATAGCCCTGACAGTGATAATTGAGCGCACAATATTCTGGATAGGTGATGATTATAGGAGAGACCAGGCCCTGGTTAATGAGGTTTTATTTTTAGCTGAACAGGGCAATTGGGAAACGATACGGGCAAGAATCGGAAATTCAAAAGATTTTATTGTAAGGATCCTGGTAGCAGGCATCCTCCATAGAGAGTTTAGTATAGCAAAGGCAATGGAAACAGCTGCCTCGGATGAATTAGACAGAATGAGACGGTATCTTCCCATACTTGATACCATAATCACTGTTTCTCCTTTGCTGGGTATTTTTGGGACGGTAATTGGAATTATTCTGTCCTTTGAAATGCTGGGAAGTGCAGGGATCGAGGAGCCCCAGGCAGTGACAGCTGGGATCTCTCAGGCACTTATAACAACTGCCTCTGGATTAGGAATAGCGATTCTTTCACTTTTTCCTTTTAACTATTTCAATTCCAGAGTTGAAAAGGCAGCAACAACCATAGAAAAGTACGCTACAAGCCTGGAGATAGTGTATGAGAAACTTAATCAAGCAAACAATACCATAGAAAAGGAAGGAATATCCCATGAAGGTTAATCTTGGGGTGCAGAGAAGGGCCAGGATTGAGATTCTCCCTTTGATCGATATTGTGTTTCTTTTGCTTGTTTTTTTTATCTATGCAATGCTTTCTATGGCTATTCATAGGGGTATACCTGTAAATTTACCCGTTTCTTCATCTTCCAGCACAGAAAAAGAGCTCGTATTATCTGTAACCATCAAAGAGAGCGGTGAAATATTGGTGGATGATGATCGGATACCCTTAAAAGGTCTTGCCCGGCTTTTAAAACGGAGAGCAAAAGGGCACGAGAGCCCAGGGATTCTCCTTTTTGCCGACAGAAAGGTTTCCTACCAGTTGTTAGTCAAGGTGTTGGATCAGATAAGGATGGCCGATATATACAGGATTTCTTTACAAACCACGATGGAGAGCCAGCCTTGAGCCGATCGCTCATTTTTGCTTTTTTATGTGCATTAATTCTCCATTCAGTTGCAGCATTAATGGAGTTAGACGCCTTTAAGAGCCCTCTTTCTGTTAAGGTTCCGTTAAAGAACCTGACCATGCATATAGTTGCACCACAACCTATCAAAAAACCTTCTATAGATAAGGAACCATCAATAGTAGTTAAAAAGCCCCGAATAAAAAAAAGGATGGTAAAAGAAAAAGTTAAACCAAAAAAGAGAATTATGCCAAAGGTTGACATGATAAAAAAAATTCAACCTGAGAAATCAGTAGTAAAAGAAACACTGCCAGAAAAGGATAAAACCCTTGCTGATCTTTCACCCATTCCTTTTCCTCAAGAAATGAAAAACCAAGATGATTTTATTGAGGAATATGCTTTTGTGCAAGATGTGGTGGATATACCACAAGCTCTTCCAGACATAAACACTACGCCTCATAAGGTAAAAAAAGATGAGGTCCCTGATGTAGCTTCTGCTATTCCTGTTACCTATGCTCATCCTATCTATAAGCGCAACATTTCTCCACCATACCCTTTATTGGCAAGGAAAAGAGGATATCAAGGAACGGTGTTCTTAGAGGTTTTGGTGAGCAAGGAGGGTAAGGCTGCCTTTATCCGTTTAAGCAAATCAAGTGGCTATAAAATTTTAGATAGAGCTGCTATAAAAGGGGTCAGAGATTGGCTTTTTTACCCTGCAAAGAGGGGAGATGAGTTGTTTGA
>CAZBBQ010000055.1:1766-8968 GCA_964489745.1 uncultured Desulfobacteraceae bacterium | reverse complement strand
TTTTAAACAAAATGACAATGTTTTTAGGGGTTTAGAATTGAGTTTAATAGCTATGCGCCTTAGATTTCCATTCCTATCAATTTTTACCATGTAGGTTCATTTAAGATCAATGCAAAGCTACTGATATGCATAAAAACTACCTTTGTTCATAGATATATGAAAAAAAGACTCTGTGTGTCAAGTGAAAATTAAACACAATATATGGGTTTTTTTAGGATGGTAGGGCATCAAATATTGGGCTACTCTCGAAAAACACTAACTTATAACCAGAGGATGTAGGAAGGACTTTCTTTACAATGCTTAAGGTTGTGTTAATGAGGTCAAATGTAAATAAATTTCAGAATACCATTTCCCTATAGCTAAAATAGATGTAAATTAGACCTTTTTCAGGACTTAATAGTTTTTTCTCCACAAGACGAGTTTACTATAGGTATAAATAAAGAGGAATGTGAAGTAGCTCTGAAAAGCATGAATGAATAGTCAAACTACACAAGGTAAGAACAGTTTGGCTACATGTTATTTGTAGGTTATCCTGAATCTCTTCTGCATATATTCCATGTATTCGTTTCCGTATCGAACATCCAGAACCCATGCCTGATATTGCTTTTCGTACGGCACCTTCTTATTCTGGACATACTCGACGGGATAAAACAGAATGGGGACTCTTTTCATATTATAAACACCGGTCAATTGTGCAATAGCGATAGACAGTATATTCCATGGCAGGCCTTCAGGATTTGTCACCAGGATCTTGATACCGTTAAGAAGTTCGGAGAGATTGAATCCAAGATCTGATTGGTCCACAATGAGAACTGCATTCAGTTCACCATTATGGTTGAGAGAATATGTCCGCCATTTCCGGAAAAACCCGAGTCTGTTATAAATTTCTTCCAACGGTTCTTTGACAGGCTCTTTTTTCTCTAAATCTAAGGCATCTAAAAGCAGGCCACCAGAATAATGATTATAAAACCGATGCAACTCCCACAAGTCACGCCCTGATGATTCTTGGAGCGACCATCTAATTGGCAGTTTAGTACCGAGGGACAAACTTGTATAGGGAAGATAATAGAAGAGATCCATAGAACAACCCCGAGGGTTTTCCAGGTCTCTTGCAAAGCCACCGAAGACTCGATCAGGAAATTTATTCTCTGGCCGGAAATAACTCACCATATACTCTGTTTTTGCAGAAGGAAGACGATGCATATCATTGAGATAATGCATGATTTGCTTTAATACCATAAGACCAGGACGCTTACCTTTCATGGCCGTGGCAGCATGGTGATGAATCATCCAGGCCCTCTCATAGGCCTTTACCATTGAGATATGGCCATAGATCCGCCCGTTCTTTTGGTACGTGAAATGTCGCGCGATCTCTGGGTTTTCCTGGTAAAGTTTTTGATAGGTTTTCTTGAAATCCTTCCGATAAGACTGGATGAGACGATACTTCTTGGGGTAGATAAAGCCGGCCTCAAAAAAGAATTCCCACAGGGCATCCATATCTACCTCACTTGAAATATAGGCATGAGGATCCAGCGCATTGCTAAGGACGTGAGTTAAGCGGTTATAAGTAGTAATATCCATCTCTAAAATGGCAAGTCCGCATCGGATTCCTTTTTCTTTCTCTTCGAAGCGATAGATCACTTGGGCAGCGCACTCTATCTGTAAAGCACCAGCAAAATCTATTATAAGCTCGGGAATAATCATGCCTAACATCAAAATTCCCTCATCCACCTTCTCATAAACCGAAAACCCTGAGGTGGATATATCTGATACCTCCAGTTGCATTCTCTTTTTTAAGAAAGGATGACTAAAAATAATAGTTGGTGATGGTACCAAGTGTTGACGAGGGTTACGGGTCTGTCTTTTTTTGAATCTTTTAATCTTTTCATCCGTAGGGATCAATACAATTTCCTTATCATGGAGACCGCCTTGTTGACGGATGAAACGACAAAGGCCAGAAAAGAAAATTTGTTTGTTGTCTCGTAAATGAATAACAACCAGTGCTTCTGGATTAAACCAATTAAAGGTGCTAGACGACTCGGCTCTCACTTTAACACGAAAACCGACCGGGCTAAAGTCCAGCAATTCTCCTCTCGCAAGAAACCCGCTCTGGATTAACTCCACAACCACGTCATGACAGACATATCTTCTCACCTGCCGTTGACCTACGGCATAGCTTGCATCCGGCAATTCAATGGCAAGATCGTTTCCGCTCATCTCATGTAATATGGCAGGCACGAGTATCATTGAACAACCATCATCAATAACAAGATGAAGAAATTGATAGTTTTTTAACTTGAGACCTGAGACATCCTCATCCAACAAGTGGCACGTGAGTTTCCTTCCATGACAGGGATCAAGGTATGCCCGAACAAGAATGCTCTCTTCGTATTTAGGATGATTAAAGTGGACAAGGATATATCTGTCCATAAAATGGATGTGGTTGAGCGTATTGATCAGGTCTTTTTGATCAACCGGGTGAGCACTTTCGAGAGCATGGATCAAATCCTGATGCTGGAATAGCCAAGGTGGAAACCAGCGCTCCTCCCCAGGCGCACGTTTGGTGGGTGCTGCTTTTTTAGGAAGTATTTTTAGTGAGTTATTCCTATCCATAGAAGAGTAAGCCGGTTTAATGTAACCTATTAAATCTCCTTTTCTTGCCAACCTCTCTCGGATAAAATATCAGCAGGAGAAAGGACAAGAATATACTTTCGCTCTAATAGGTTTGGATAGATACTATTAATTATAAATACAAAGAGTTTTATAAGCATAAATAATACTATTTGTCAATAATTTTAATTATTTAATTTAATTAATTAATTATTATGTTTCAAATATGCTGATGATACTATTTTTATCGCCTACTAATATTTAATTATGCAGCACTTCAATCTTTACTTCTAATTCTATCTCTCTGATCCTGTGGTAATAGTGGGTGTTCTATGATTTGACGTGCGAAAAAAGGCTGCCTTGCCTCTCTTTCGTCTTTGCAAAGGCTGTCGCATGAAGTGAAATTTGTATATTAAAAATCAGGTTGGTCTGTCCCATCTGCCACTTTTTTTAAATGGCAGGTGTCATTCATCAGAGATAGGATAAACCTGTTATTTAAATATTCAATAACATTAATGCACCCTGTATCTTGTTTAATCTCCCAAAAATGTGCGTTGCTGAGACCCAAAAGTGCACAGAGAAGGACCTTGTTTATAACCCTGTGAGGAACGATAAGGATTGATTTGCCAAGATTTTTTTTAACAATATTTTTAAAGGCACGAAAAGACCGTTCCTTTGCTTCATCTAAAGTTTCTCCATGGGGAAATCTTATCAAGTCAGGTCTTTCTTCCCATTTTTTATATTCATCACTGTATCGTTCTTTTACTTCATTAAAGGTTAAACCCTCCCAGTCACCGTAGTTTATGTCAATCAATCCTTGAACAGGTACTATTTCAAGTTGAAAAAATTTTGCAATTGGTTGAGCAGTCTCAATAGAACGCTTGAGTGGACTTGTATAGATAGCGCCAATGTTTTTATTTTTTAAGGCATCCAATAGAGCTTTTGCTTCCCTGTGTCCGGTTTTATTTAACGGAACGTCTATTCTTCCTCTGAATGTTAGTTTTTTGTTCCACTCTGTCTGTCCGTGCCTCACTAAATATATCTTTGTCATTTATGCTCCAAAAAATTAGTATGCAGTATTAAGGAGGCAATAGGCGCAAGCCTATAGTTCTCTTCACTGCTAACTGCCTACTACTGCTATAAAATTTTACCATGGCACTGTTATTCATAAAATTCAAGCTCTTATTTAGCTTGACAAAATATGCTGCTCCTTTTAGGCTTTCTATCGAAATATGTAAGTGTATTTGGAATAAACTTTAACTTTTATCCTGTTAACAAAAGGTTCCCCATTTATAGGTTTAAGGGAAAAATCAGGGATTTGATCGGGTTTTAATGCTTTATCCATCACCTGAGACGGATTAATCCGCCTCAGGCGGACTAACAGGATTTGCTAAAAGGAGGATGCAACATGAATAAAATATCTACAGCCCTTATAAGTGTCACAGATAAAAGTGGTATAGTTGAGTTTGCGAAATCTTTAGAGAAATTAGGGATAGAAATTCTTTCAACTGGGGGTACAGCAAAGGCAATGAGGGATAGAGGAATTAAGGTTTTGGATATATCTGAGTATACTGGCTTTCCTGAAATGATGGATGGCCGTGTTAAAACACTTCATCCAAAGGTACATGGTGGATTACTGGGAAGGAGGGATAATCAACAAGATATTCAGATGATGAATACACATGGTATAAAGAACATAGATCTGGTGCTTGTTAATCTTTATCAATTTGAACTAACAGTCGCAAAAGAGGAATGTACATTAGAAGAGGCTATTGAGAACATTGATATAGGTGGCCCTAGCATGCTCAGATCAGCTGCAAAGAATTTTAAACATGTGACTGTTATCGTTGATCCATCAGATTATTCTAAGGTGTTAAAAGAAATCACAGAATCTGGGGGGACGACCTTACAAACACGATTTGAACTGGCAAAAAAAGTTTTTAATCTCACTTGGCAATACGATAGGGCAATAAGTAATTATTTAGAAGGGGTAAAACTGAGTGTTTAGGTAGCATGAAATATAATTCAGAAAATATCCGACCTGAAACTAACCGATTCAGATTGGTTAAATTTTTCGCCTATACAAGTTTTGTGATACTCATTGTTTCAAGCTTCACCCTATCAATGGTTATTTCCCAGAGGGCAACAAAAGTCTTGATGAATACCTATGAGAATCATGCTCTCCTTATCGCAAATAATTTAAACCACCAAGTCTTTCACTATTTTAATATCCCTATTAGATACCGATACGGGGCAATCAGCCTGAGAAAAAAGGAACAATCTGATTTGATGGATAAAATAGTGAGGACTACTATTCACTCCTTTAATATAGAACAGGTCAATATATATGATACACAGGAAGGCATTATTGCCTATAGTACTAACAGGGATTTGATCGGATTAACTGGCAGAGGGGGTATGGAATATAAAGCTGCCCTTGAGGGAAAACATAGCTCACGTTTGATATCCCGTGAACCTGCCATTTCTGGGTCGTGGTTTACGGATTTTGTAAAGGAAAAGAAGCTTAAGACTTTCATACCCTTTAAGGCAGAACCCCCGTATTACCATATAGGAATATTAGGTGTGTTTGAGTTGACACAAGATCTCACCAAAGAATATGAATCTGTACTAAAATTTAGATATCTTATCTTTGGTGTATCTCTTTCGATTATGTTTCTTATATTCCTGTCTCTCTTGTTTGTAGTTAGAAAGGCTGAGCACATCCTTCGAAAAAGAGCACACGAGCAAAAAGTGTTAGAAGATCAACTAAATCAAGCAGAGCGTTTAGCTGTGCTTGGTGAAATGGTCGCAGGTGTTTCTCATGAGATAAAAAACCCCTTAGGTATAATCAGGAGTACTGCAGAATTTTTAACAGAGAAATCATCATGCGATGAGAGCCAAAAGAAACTATCTTCAATTATCATGGAGGAGGCAGGGCGCCTCAATGATGTTGTAACTGATTTTCTTGACTTTGCCAGACCTCAGGAGCCAAATTTCCAAAATTGTCACCTTGAAGAAATTATCGACAGAAACCTCTCTTTTCTGCAATCCGAATTAGATAAAAAGAATGTCAGAGTAAATAATGGCGATCTGAATGATAGGCCTTATAAAATTGAGGCAGATCCAAGCCTGCTTTATAGGGCATTTTTGAATATTTTTATAAATGCTATTCAGTCAATCAATGATGGCGGTACTATTACTATCAAAATTGGAGAGGAGAAAGAAAATTATAGGGTAGAAATTCAAGATACAGGAGCAGGAATCAGCAAGGAAAATAGCAAAAAAATATTTAATCCCTTTTTTACAACAAAGGAAAGGGGGAGCGGCCTTGGATTGGCTATTGTGAGAAAGATCATAGAAGGGCACAAAGGAACAGTATGGATAAAGAGTGAGGAAGGAATGGGAACAAGTGTATTTATTACATTGCCCCAAAAAAAACCAAAGTAAATTAGTTGAATCGTTAAGTGGTTAAGCTGTTGACTGCTCAACTCCTTGACTACTCAAATAATTAGCCCAACAAACACAATTATGGAAACAATCTTAATCATAGACGATGAAAAGAACTATCTTGTTATTCTTGAAGCCTTACTTTCTCCTGAGGGTTACGAGATAATTACAGAAGATAATGCGATCAATGCTCTCCGTTCAATCAGGGAGACGGATCTGGACTTAATAATTACAGATATGAAAATGCCTGGGATGAATGGGATCGAACTCTTAGAAGAATCAAAGAAAATCAACCCCGAACTTCCCGTTATTATAATGACCGCCTATGGTACTATAGAAATGGCAGTTGAGGCCATGAAAAAAAGGGCCTATGATTATATTAGCAAGCCTTTTAGAAATGAAGAATTAAAGCTGACCATCAAGAAAGCCTTAGAAAACTATCGCCTTATCAAAGAAAACAGGCTTCTCAGCGAGGCCCTTTCTGATCGCTATAAATATGGAAATATAATCGGCAAGAGCAAACCTATGCTCAAGATCTATGATATGATCAGCAAAGTTGCCCAGTCGAGGGCATCTGTTATGATCACAGGCCCATCTGGCACTGGTAAGGAACTTATCGCCAAGGCCATTCATTATAATAGCCCAAGGAAAAGCAGGCCATTTATCTCGTTAAATTGTGGTGCATTGACTGAAACATTGTTAGAAAGTGAACTTTTCGGCCATGAAAGGGGCGCCTTTACTGGAGCTATTGCCATGAAAAAGGGGCGATTTGAATTGGCTGATGAGGGAACCTTATTTCTGGACGAAGTGGGGGATATGCCACCTTCTTTACAGGTAAAACTACTCAGGGTATTACAGGAGATGGAATTTGAACGGGTGGGTGGAACTAAAACCATTAAGGTGGATGTTAGAATTTTGACAGCCTCGAATCGTAAGTTAAAAGAGGATATAGACAGGGGAATATTCAGGGAGGATCTTTTTTATCGTCTGAATGTAGTTCAGATCGAGGTGCCACTCTTAAAAGATAGGATCGAAGATCTTCCTTTTCTAACTGCACATTTTATAGAGAAATTCCAGTCATCTAAAAAGAAAAAGATAGAACTAGCTCCTGAGGTTTGGAAAGCCCTGTACAACTATAGCTGGCC
>CAZBBQ010000055.1:0-1666 GCA_964489745.1 uncultured Desulfobacteraceae bacterium | reverse complement strand
TTGGCAAGAATATTGCATCAATAAGTAATAAAAATAACCTCTTTTCTCCTAAAAAACCAACTGCTTCCGAGTGGTTGGTTTTTTATTTAATATCCAAGCCTCCTCAAAGACCTTGTATCACTACTCCAACTTTTTTCAATCTTAACAAAAAGTTCCAGATATACATGAGATGAAAAGATTTTTTCCATCTCCATCCTTGCATCTCTTCCTATTTTTTTAATCATTCTTCCGTTTTTCCCAATAATTATCCCTTTCTGTGAAGGTTTTTCCACAAATATAGTTGCCATGACAGCAAGCAGATTCTTTTTCGGGTCTTCCTTTATTTGTTCAATCGTTACGGCACAGGAATATGGTAGCTCCTCTCTTGTGTGATAATATATTTTCTCTCTTACGATTTCGGCTATTAGAAACTCCTCAGATTTATCAGTAACCATATCAGCGGGGAAGAATTGAGGACCCGGGGACAGTTTCTTTTTTAACTCCCCTATTAAGATCTCCAACCCATCACCATAAAGGGCAGACACAGGTAGTATAGAATCAAAACGATGCATTTTGCTATATATCTCAATTATAGGCAATAGATTTTCTTTTTTAAGCAAATCGATCTTGTTTATGGCAAGAAGAGCGGTTTTGTCTGTTTTTCTCAAAATCTTTAATATAATATTTAGCTCACTATTATCCACAGGTTTCTCAAAGCCGACTACCAGAAGTATTATATCAACCTCCCCCAAAGAACTTTTTGCCGAATCAACCATACTTTTATGGAGCAAAGATTTCGTTTGATGGATGCCAGGAGTATCGATGAATACCATCTGGCAGTCATCTTCATTATAAATCCCCACAATCCTATTTCTGGTAGTTTGTGGCTTGGGTGATGTGATGGCTATTTTTTGCCCAAGCAACCTGTTTAAAAGGGTAGATTTGCCAACATTAGGTGGCCCGATTATAGCTATAAAACCAGATAAAAAACTCATAGAGATCCAGAAAGTTTCCTTGATCTAACTGAATTTACGAGGAGGTGAGCTTGCCTCGTAGGTTCAGGAATTCTACACTTTGAACAAGTTTCAAGAACAAATTTTACACAATCGTTGAGCATTACCCCATATCCTGGAGAAACAAAGAGAGGTTTGACTTTTGATCGTGTCCGAACTACTGCTCCAATAATCCTATTTTGATGCATGAGATAGGCATAGTTACCTTTACGCTCTCCGACCTGATTATACGTACCTACCAGGGGTGATTTTGCACAGCCAATGGTAGACTTATTTAAAAGGATTCCCAGATGGGAAGCAAGACCAAGGCCCCTTGGGTGTGCGATACCCTGTCCATCACAGAAAATCAGATCTGGTTCTATCTCTATCTTTCTGAGCACATCAATTAATGCAGGGATTTCCCTGAAGCTTAAAAGGCCAGGTATATAAGGAAAGTTGACCTTCTTTTGAGACCATCTCTCTTCTGCCTTATTTAATGAGGAAAAATCAAGGACAACAACTCCTGCCCACATTACATTAGACCCTTTTGCATAAGAGATATCTAACCCGGCAACATATTTTATTTTTTTATCTATTTTTTTTAAACTCACCTTATCTTTTAAGTCCTTTTGGATTTTGACTGCCTCTTTATATGTCACATCCCAAGGATGTAAATCAGAGATAATCATCCTAAA
>CAZBBQ010000054.1:0-8985 GCA_964489745.1 uncultured Desulfobacteraceae bacterium | reverse complement strand
TCCATATCAAGCTGAAAGAATTCCCCAGGTTTTCCAGAATCTGGTTTCGGGGAATATGTGGCAGGTTCTGTGCCTTTCTTGAATGCCTGAAAGCAGGTCTTTTGTGAGGAGGGACTCGCTAATAGACCGGTTTTGGCATCTATTTTTGTAATAACGACGCCTTCAGGATGTTGAAATGGGATTATAGGTTTTCCTTTGAGAACCTCTCTCATAAAGTAAAGCCAAATAGGGCACGCAACCCTTGATCCAGTTTCTCCCTTGCCCATTTGTCTGCTATCATCATAGCCTACCCAGACGCCAGTAACTAAGGTAGGGTCAAAACCTATAAACCATGCATCCCTTAGGTCATTCGTGGTACCGGTTTTTCCTGCCACCGGCCTTGATAGCGCTTTCGCTCTCCACCCTGTACCCTCTGTAACCACTGCCTTTAAAAGATCAGTCATTACATATGCTGTTTCTTGAGAGATTGACTCAGAAAAAGAGGGCTGGTTTTCTTCAAGAATCTTTCCATTTCTATCAATTATTTTAGTAATATAAATAGGTTTTACCAGCATGCCTCCATTGGCAAAGACTGAATATGTTTTTGTTAATTCAACAAGGGATACTCCTGATGAACCAAGGGCTAATGATAGGTCAGGATTAAGAGGAGAATCTATTCCCATTCGCCTTGCATAATCAATTGTGTGCTTAACACCGGTTTTTTTTAAAATCTTTATTGTCATTATATTCCGCGATTTTATTAGGCCAGTCCTAAACGGGGTAGGCCCATAAAATTTTTCTTTGTAATTTTTCGGTTTCCATAGCTTTTCTTCCTTACCAAGGGGGGATATAAAAGGCGCATCAATAATTATTGAAGAAGGGGTTAATCCATTGTCAAGGGCTGCAGCATACATGATTGGTTTGAATGCGGAACCGGGTTGCCTCCTTGCCTGAGTTGCCCGGTTAAACTGACTTTTAGAAAAATCTAATCCTCCAACCATTGCCTTAACATACCCTGTTTTGGCTTCCAAACAGAGCAGGGCCGCTTGGGCCTCAGGTGCTTGTTCAAGTGATAGGGTTAATTCAGGAAAATCCTTGGATTTTTTAATGATTTTCACCGTAATGATATCCCCTGGAGTTAAAACATCGGCTGGATCTTGCAATTTGCTCTCAAAATATGCCTTTTCCGGGTCAACCATCCTTGCCCATTTCATAGCTGATAAAGGGAGTATTCCTTTTTTATCTTCGATCTGAACAAGGGTTTCTTTATTTATGCTATCTACTTTTATAACAGTGCCTTGAGTAATCGTTCCTATTTCCAAGGGATTTTTGCTTACTGTTTCGGGCTTTGGCTCATTAAGCGTCTCTTCTCCGGAAAAAATGAATCGTCTTGTTGGAATCCGAAATCCCTCTCTCCTATCGAGTTCGTATAGTCCTTTTTTTATTGCTTTTTTTGCAGCTTCATGCATTTTTAGATT
This sequence comes from uncultured Desulfobacteraceae bacterium, assembly GCA_964489745.1. Classification (GTDB taxonomy): domain Bacteria; phylum Desulfobacterota; class DSM-4660; order Desulfatiglandales; family B25-G16; genus B33-G16. The sequence continues at coordinate 7,528 of CAZBBQ010000054.1, read as the reverse complement.
AACAGTGGTATAGACCTTTAATCCCCCTTTATAGAGGAGATGGCGACCATATTTTTTTTCAATCCTTTGGCGGATATGTTCTAAGAAGTAAGGGGCCTTTTTATAATAGCGTTCTTTCTCTGACTTAATTGTTAATTTTGTTGTTAACGCCTCTTGAAATTGTTTATCGTTTATAAATCCCTCGTCTTTCATTCTCTCTAAAACATATTTTTGCCGGAGCTTGGCCCTGTTAAAATGTTTGATAGGATCATCTCTGCTCGGAGCTTGAGCGAGACCGGCCAAAAGGGCTGATTCTGCGATATTCAATTCCCTTGTGTCTTTACCAAAGTAGACCTCGCTGGCTGCCTCAATACCATATAGTCCATGACCCATGTATATTTGATTCAGGTAGAGGTAAAGGATTTTATTCTTAGAGAATTCCTTTTCAATTTGAAGGGAGAGCAGTACTTCCCTCACCTTTCTTTTGTACGTTCTTGCGGGATTTTTGAGAAGAAGTGATTTGGTGACCTGCTGTGTAATAGTGCTTCCTCCTTGCTCGATCCTGCGTGCCTTAATATTTTTAAAAAACGCCCTCATAATACCTAAAAAATCGATACCCTTGTGCTGAAAAAATCGGGCGTCTTCAACAGCGGTAAAGGCATTAATGGTATGCGTGGCAATTTTGTCTAAAGGAACTAAGACCCTCTTTTCATCTGAGAATTTACCTATGATCTGACCATCGTCAGCAAATACTTTTGTTATAATTGGAGGATTATAATTTTTGAGAGACCCGATGTATGGAAGGTTACTCGACCAGATATACCATAAGGCAATACCTGTTGATGCGATTAAAAAAGTGATAAAAAGGATCAAAAAGAGGCCTATTTTGATACATTTTTTCATACAACCAACTTCCTGTCGAGAGACCTATATTGTATTGCCTCTGCTATATGAATCTGTTCGATATTTTGAGATCCTGCAAGATCTGCGATAGTTCTGGAAATTTTAAGAATGCGTGAAAGGGCCCGTGCACTTAACCCAAATTTCTCCATAGCCATTTCCAATAATGAATTGGATTTCTCGTCAACTTGACAGAATTTTCTTATCTGTCTGGTATTCATCATGGCATTGGTATGGATCTTTGACTTATGAAACCTATTTTCTTGGATGTCTCTTGCCTTTATTACTCTCCTGCTGATATCAAAAGAAGATTGACCTTGGCTTGTCCCTGTGAGATCTCTGAAAGGCACTGACGGGACATCTATATGTATATCGATGCGATCCATAAGAGGCCCGGATATTCGCGCCCTGTATCTTTGTATTTCTCTATAAGAGCATGTACATTCCCGCTTTGGGTCGCCAAAAAAGCCACACGGACATGGATTCATAGCGCCGACGAGAATGAAGTTAGCTGGATATGTTACAGTAGAACTTGCCCTGGATATGGTAACGAGGCCATTTTCCATTGGTTGCCTAAGTACCTCAAGAACATTTTTTTTAAACTCCGGCATTTCATCTAAAAAAAGAACCCCATTATGGGATAAGCTAACCTCTCCAGGTTTTGGTATCTGGCCACCACCTATCAGGCCGGCATCAGAAATAGTGTGGTGGGGAGCCCTGAAAGGTCTCGTTGTTACCAAACCTTTTCCTTTTGGCATAAGGCCCATAACAGAGTAAACTTTAGATGTTTCCAAGGATTCACCAAAGGTAAGGTTTGGGAGTATCGTGGAAAGTCTTTGCGCAAGCATGGTCTTTCCTGCACCTGGTGGACCGATCATTAAAAGGTTATGACCACCTGCAGCAGCAATTTCCAATGCTCTTTTAACATTTTCCTGCCCACGCACATCACTAAAGTCGAAATCATAGTTTTGTCGAATACCCATGAAATCAGGATCTATTTGTATTGGTACAAGGCATTCTATGCCATTCAGTGATTGAACTAACTCTGAAAGTGCATTGACAGGATACACATTTATTTCCCCGACTACGCCTGCTTCCATGGCATTCTCTAGAGGAAGATAGATTCCTTTTAGACCGACTTCCTTGGCCATTATGGCCATAGAGAGAGCACCCTTAATAGGCCGTATGCTACCGTCTAAAGATAACTCGCCAATAATAAAGTGATCTGTCAAAGCTGAATGGGGAATAATTCCGTTTGCTGCCAGTATTCCTATAGCGATAGGAAGGTCGAAGCCGCTCCCTTCCTTTTTTATGTCAGCAGGGGCAAGGTTAACAGTAATCCTATCAGCAGGAAAATTATAGCCAGAATTTTTAAGAGCAGCCTTGACCCGATCCTTACTTTCCCTGACTGCTCCTTCTGCTAAACCTACAGTGGAAAAAGATGGCAGGCCCCTCGAGATATCCACCTCTACCTCTACTATATAGGCATCAATTCCTATAACTGAGCTGCTATACACAGTGGCAAGCATAATTTTCTCTCTTTAGTGAAGTTCTGATACTATAGGTTAGAGAAGAATTAATATAGTATTATTTGAAAAATACAATTCGATGATTATTTTTCAATACAAATAAAGCATTTTATTGTAAATATAAAAAATGAACATAAAAAATATCTTTACTTTTAACAAAATGCAGGTTATAAAAATAGATTATTTTTTTTAAGGAGTTTCAATAATGGCACGAATTACAATAGAAGATTGTTTAAAGACTGGGTATAATAAGTTTATGTTAGTACATTTAGTAAAAAAGAGAGTTACTCAATTTAGGAAGGGAAAAAAACCTCTTCTTACCACCACAAACAAAGAAATAGTAACCGCCTTGAGAGAGATTGCTGCTGGAAAAATTAAAATGAGGGGAAACAGTAATCTTATAGAAGACAATATAGCAGAAAAAGATTTAATAGGGGATGATTTAGTCGAAGAAGATGAAAGCCCTGATAAGCACGACAATGGAGAGGTTTCTCAAAGCGAGGAACCTTTCAATACTACGGAATAACCATGGCGATAACCAGAGATTATTATGAAATCCTTGGTGTTTCCAGGGATGGAGATGAGGATACGATAAAGAAGTCCTACCGGAAGCTTGCCCTTCAATATCATCCAGACAGAAACCCTGGGAATAAAGAGGCAGAAGAGAGGTTTAAAGAAGCCGCAGAGGCCTATGAGGTATTGAGGGACAGAGAAAAAAGAAAAATCTATGATCTTTATGGTCACGAAGGCTTAAGAGGAACAGGTTTTACAGGGTTTGGCGGTTTTGAGGATATTTTTTCTACTTTTGGAGATATATTTGAAGATTTCTTTGGTTTTGGGACGGGCCGTTCAAGGAAGACGAGAGCAAGAAAGGGCAATGACCTGCGATACAATTTGGAATTGACTCTTGAAGAGGCCTATAAAGGAAAAGAAGAGGAAATTGTTTTCGAAAAATGGGAATCTTGTGATACATGCGGAGGTACCGGAGTCAAGCCGGGAAGTGAGCTCGAGATTTGCCCTCACTGTCAGGGCAGAGGTGAGGTTGCACGCTCGCATGGTTTTTTTCAAATAAGAACAACCTGCTCAACATGCAATGGTACAGGCCGGGTTATAGTCGATCCATGCAGCAAATGTAAAGGCAAAGGAAAAATAAAGGTTGAAAAGAAGGTCCTGGTAAAGGTACCACCAGGGGTTGATAATGGTATACAACTGAGGATTAAAGGAGAAGGAGAGGGTGGAGAAAATGGAGGGCCACCAGGCGATCTCTTTGTCGTAGTCTATGTTAAGGATCATGAATTTTTTTCGAGGGATGGAGATGATCTTAAATGTCAGGTTACGATATCTTTTCTACAGGCTGCTTTAGGTGCTGAGATATCTATCCCTGTCTTGAACAATGACAAAGAAGCAAGTATTGCTATCCCAGAGGGGGCTCAACCAGGAGAGATTATCCGAGTTAAAGGTTGGGGTATGCCAAGTCTCAGGCGAGGAAGGGGAGTTGGCGAGCTTTTTGTTCAGATTGTCGTTAAAATACCTACTAAGCTGAGCAAGAGACAGCGGGAATTATTGGTGGAATTTAGCGAACTCGAAGAGAATAAGGGTAGAGGGAAGAATAAAAATTTCTGGGGTAAAATAACGGGGATATAAGGCTGAGGGATTTTGAATTGTGAATTTAGCAATTGAGGATTTAGCCAATGGATCAAAAACAGGTTGAATATTTTAAGGACTTGCTCCAAGGCCAGCTTGATGAGCTAATTGAAGAGGCCTATAAGACACTTAATGGAATGACTAATCTTAAGGATAATTTTCCTGACCCTACTGACAGGGCTTCCTTGGAGACCGACAGGAACTTTCTTTTAAGGATAAGAGATAGAGAAAGAAAATTGATCGAAAAGATTAAAGAGGCCCTTGAAAGAATAGATAATGGAACCTTTGGAATGTGTGAGATATGCGGAAAAGAGATAGGCGAGGAGAGATTAAGTGCAAGGCCTGTTACTACCCAATGCATTGACTGCAAAAAGAAACAGGAAGCTCGAGAAAAGGCCAGGGGTCTATAAGGTAATCAGGTTAATATGAAAATAGCGTACCTTGATTGCTTTTCTGGTGTAAGTGGTGACATGTTTGTTGGATCCTTGCTTGATGCCGGCTTACCCTTTGAAGAGCTTAAAAAGGCCTTATCCGGGCTTAATTTAGAAGGGTACACAATAGCAGCAACAAAGGAGGGAAGAAATAATATATTTGGGACACGGTTTCATGTTTCCCTTAAGGAAAAGCATCAGAAAGCCCGACATTTAAAGGATATAAAAGAAATAATTACAAGCGGTGATATTCCGTTAGCAGTTGTTGAAAAATGCATATCTATTTTTGAAAAACTGGCAACCATTGAAGGTAAGATACATCATATTTCACCAGATGAGATACATTTTCATGAAGTTGGGGCAGTTGACTCTATTATTGATATTGTGGGTTCAGTTGTAGGAATGCATCTTTTGGGTATTGAGAAGCTCTTTGTCTCAAGAATGCCTGTAGGAAAAGGAATTATAACAAGTGCTCATGGAAAGATACCGCTCCCTTCGCCAGCCACAATAGCCCTTTTAGAGGGTGTTCCCATCTATGATAGCGGTCAGGAAGTTGAAATGATTACCCCTACGGGCGCTGCGTTAGTTACCTCACTTTGCTCTTCCTTTGGTCCTATGCCTTCGATGATTACAGAGAGAGTGGGTTACGGGGTGGGGAGCAGAACATTGGCTGAAAAGCCTAACCTTTTACGTATTCTGATTGGAAACGAGGTCGACAAACAAAGATCTGAGACGGTGGTAGTATTAGAGTCGAATTTAGATGATATGAGCCCTGAATTGTTGGGTTATTTGATGGACACACTTTTTGATGCAGGCGCCAACGATGTTACATTTTCTCATATCCAGATGAAAAAAAATAGGCCTGGTATCCAGCTTCAGGTGATAGGTCGGCCTGAAGACATGGATAGACTTCGTAACATTATCTTCAAGGAGTCAACTACATTAGGGATTCGATTTACCTATAGCCAGAGGACCGTTTTAACACGGGGAGAGTTGGTGGTTGAATCTCCGTGGGGTAAAATGAGAGTCAAAAAGGTTGTCAATCAGGGTGGAAAAACTGCACTTTTGCCTGAATATGAGGAATGCAGGAGAGTAGCAAAAGCTAATAATTGTGCCTTACGAGATGTGTATACGTGGGCAGCAGCTCTTTCGAGTGATCATTTAAAATAACCTTTTGGCACCACAACAATTCCTCTGGGCGTTACTGTAAAGCGGTTTCTGTCTTTTTTCGGATTATACCCGATGTTCGTGTTTGATGGAATCACATTATGTTTATCAATGATAGCCTTCTTTATCTTACAATTACGTTCCACTACCACATCATCCATTATTACTGATTCCTCTACGGTTGCCCAGCTTTGAATAAACACATAATAAGAAATCACTGAATTCCTTACGATTCCACTTATTACAGAACCTGGGGCAACAATAGAGTCCAGGGCCTTACCTACTCGAAAGTCTTCAGGCCTTTCATTGCTAAAGACGAATTTTGCAGGTGGCGCTGGTACCTGGTAGGTGTGGATAGGCCAGTTTTTACCGTAGAGGTTAAAAGAAGGATCCAATCCAGTTAGATCCATATTGGCATTCCAATATTCATCCAAGGCACCAACATCCCTCCAGTAAGAAGAATCACGGGTTTTAGGTTCTAATATAAGCTTTGGCTCACCGTTTTCCAGTGTGTGGTAGGCATAATCTTCGATTATATTCTGCTGCTGAAAGGGATAGGCATATACCCTCGATTTAGGGATTAAATAGGGAATTATATCTTTACCAAAATCATCCTTATTGTTCGATTTGAGGGCGTTTAAAAGGACGTCTGTTTTAAATAGGTAAATACCCATGGATGCAAACACTCGGTTTGGATCGCCAGGAATGGTCTTGGGGTTTTCATTGGGTTTCTCTTGAAAGTCATGGATGCGGTAGTCATCATCTACCTCCGCAACACCCACCTGAGGAGCCATCTCTTTCCCTAATTCAATAAGAGAAATGCTCAGATCCGCATCTTTCTCTACGTGGTAGCGAAGAAAGCGACTATAGTCCATCTTGTAAATATGATCACCTGATAGGATCAAGACATGGTTTGGTTTTGTTTGCTCAATGAGATAGAGGTTTTGGCGGATGGAATCAGCAGTCCCCTGATACCAGTCTCCACTGATCCTTTGTTGAGGTGAAACAATTTTTAAGAAATGTCCAAGCTTATGATTAAATATGTTCCAACCATCTTCCAGATGATCAGTGAGTGATTGTGATTTATATTGAGGGAGAACAATTATCTTATAGAGTTGTGAATTTATGCAGTTACTCAGGCTCAGGTCTATAAGCCTGTAAATACCACCGAAGGGAACTGCTGGCTTCGACCTGTCCAGTGTAAGAGGAATAAGCCGTTCACCTCTTCCACCGGCCATGATAAAAGTGAGAGTATTTTTCATGTCTCCTTTATAGTGAGAACACCGTTATTTGTTATCTACAAAAAGTATGTGAAAAGGATGGTGGGATGTCAAGGGAAAAGCCAAAATGCCATATTGCTTTGAGGCAATTTTTACTAAGGTGAAGCGCAGTTATCTTATACGTTAAAAAACTACAGATAGGGAATTGGAATATTTTTAACCGTTCAGGGGTTTAAGGGTTCAATGGTTCACGGTTCACCGAAAACCCGCCTATCATCTATCGGGAAGGTCTTGAATCTCGATTTTATCGAGAAACCTGTAAACGCTTACCTATATTTTCATGAAATAAGAATCGAGGAGGGTTGAACTGAAAGGGGGGCCTTGAAAGCCCCCAAAATCAGCACTAAAAACTCAACGTAACCGCGACAAAAGGACCAGACATATCATAGTCAAAGATGACGTCATCCTCATCTATATCTATGACAAAGGTTTTATAACCGCCGTGAATATCCAAAAAGGGAAGGGGAGTCCATGATATATCAGCCATGAGCTCATATATTGCATTTCCTGCATACCCGATAGCAGTTCCCCTTAATCTGGCCTCAAGGACATCGGCCAGCATCCCTATATGCAGATTAAGTCCAATCATAGGGATAGG
>CAZBBQ010000053.1:7077-8987 GCA_964489745.1 uncultured Desulfobacteraceae bacterium | reverse complement strand
AGGTAGACAAACAGTGGCAAACAAAAAAAGAGCTTCGAGTCCCTGAATCGGTCCTTTATGATGAATCCAGAAATGTCCTTTATGTTTCTAACATCAACGGAAAATCCACGGAGAAGAATGGCCAGGGATTTATCTCAAAAGTTTCTCTCGATGGAAAGATAGAAGTCTTGAAATGGGCAACAGGACTGCACGCCCCGAAAGGATCAGCAATTTATAAGAACAAGCTCTATATCTCTGATATTGACCATCTGATCGAGATAGATATAAATACCGGAAAGATAGTGGCAAAATATCCGGCGACCGGAGCAAAGTTTTTGAATGATGTAGCGACTGATGCTTCAGGAAATGTTTATGTAACTGATATGTCCTCTGAAAACAGCGTGATCTACATAATGAAGCACGGCACTATAGACGTCTGGATGAAAGGGCCAGAGATTAGCAGACCCAACGGTCTTGACATAGAAGGAAAAAGGCTGTTCGTGGGCAACTCAGGCGACGGGTCACTGAAGGCTATCAATCTTGCTGATAAAAAGATAAAAACCATAGCAAAGGTGGGTTCAGGCATAGATGGACTGAGATCAGATGGGAAAGGAAATTATTTCATATCAGACTGGAGAGGCAAAACATCCCTGGTAACTGCTTCCGGTCAAACAATCGTGCTTATTGACACAACATCCTTGAAAATCAATTCCGCTGATCTTGAATATATTAAAAGCAGAAAGCTTTTGCTCATTCCCACATTTTTTGCTAACAGGGTGGTGTCCTATGCAGTGAAAGAAATACCTTGACCTTACACAGAGTCGGATAGAGGTCACTTCCGGACACAGAATAATTGGGTATAGTTGAACTGTCGTATTTAAAGCACTCATCTCAACCATGGAGGCAGCATCTATGAAATCAGATTCAGCAAATCATGCAGCAATTCTTCATCAAGAGGATCCTCTAAGCCTTCCACTGGATCGTGAAATTCTATTTTCGAATCATAAAGGTACCTATAAAAAAAGAATAGAAAAACGACAGACAAGGCTATTAAAGAACGTAGCGTTTCTAAAACATTTTTTTAAGGAAGATGAGAGAATACTCCTGATTACGACTGGCTGTTCACCTGCTTCCGTTCTGGAACAATTCTTGACCGGTTGGATTATTGTTTATCTAAAACGCTCGTTATTTATATTCACGAATAAGCGTATCTTTCATATCCCAACAAAAAGAAACTACTCATACAGACATTCCATAGCACACATCCTATATCCTGACTGCAATTCTATCCAACTTAAAGGAAACAAGCTCGTTGCAGTGTATAAAAATGGCAAGAAGGAAAAATTTATTTATATCGCACGCAACGAACGAAAGAAGATTAAGGCTTTGCTGCCAACTCTATCGTTTGAAGGATACCTTCGTGAAATACAAAAAAGGGTCCACCTTTGTCCACGTTGCACAAAAGAACTCGAAGAGGAAAAATATGTCTGCCCATACTGCTTTCTAGAATTCAAGGAAAAAGATAAGGCTAAAAAAATATCACTCATATATCCAGGTGGAGGGTATTTTTATACAAGACATCCCTTTCTTGGAATAAGTGACGCGATCGTAGAAACAATACTTCTCGTTCTCGTAATAGTATCATTCATTGATGTCACAAAAGGTGTGAAAGGAAGTGGAGTTGAGTTGTTCATATTTGGTATTCTTTTAGTAATTGAAAAAGCAATAAGCGTTTACCACGCCAACCATTTTATTAAAGAATACATACCAAAAGAAAAAGATATTGCACCTATTGCCCAATAATGCGAATGCAGTCGACGCCTATGAGCCTCGCCTGAGCCTTTTGACCTCGAGTCGTTTGGCCTGGAGGCTCTCGACAGGTTCTAGGCCGAGAGGCTCGTCGCAGACAGCGCTTATTCCCGTGGGCTTCG
>CAZBBQ010000053.1:0-6977 GCA_964489745.1 uncultured Desulfobacteraceae bacterium | reverse complement strand
TCTGTATGTGCTGGTAAAGTATTACTTGTTTAAAACCCTCTCCATGAAAAGAAATCGTAATCGGCACAATTTATTCTTAAGGCTGAGCCTCTTGTTGCTAGCCCTGTGTTTCTTTCTGACATCATGCACACATAAAGACGATACTGATGTAATCCGGCAACTCATCAAACAAGGTGCTCTCTGTGCTGAGAATCATGATATCAGGGGGCTTATAAAGCTGACTACTGAAGATTTTCTCGCCATGCCGGGTCAGCACGATCATAACGGTGTCAGAAAAATACTGTGGATGGCTTTCAGACACTATCAAGAATTTAAAGTCATGTATCCTCAACCGAGTGTCGAGCTTGAGTCAAATGGCCTTAACGCTTCTGCCACAATCTATTTCATGATTGTGAAAAAGGATGTATCCTTTCCTCAGCTCACAGAACTGTACAAAGATCCCCAGGGATGGCTTGAGGCAGCGGGAGAGAATGTGGATCTGTACCGGCTTACACTTGAATTGTTGAAAAAAAACAAAGATTGGCTCGTCACACGAGCCCATCTTGAGCTCTTTAGAGGATTGGGATTCGGAGAATAATCAAAACCCTTAACTCCTACGGGTAAATATAAAAGAATGGTGCCAGATTTACTATTTGCGCAAAAAAGGATCTCATTAAGAAAAAAGGGCGGGATTAAGCCTTAGGTTTTATGGTGATATGGGTTTTATTTCTTACCACACACAGAAAAAAATTGAACGATACCACCATAACTCTTTTTGTATTGTGGAATTTTCCCTCTAATTGCTCTATAGTCTGGAAATAATTCCGGGTACACAATAGTGAAGCATCCATTGATAAAATGATAATTCAAAGGCAAATGATTGTAAGTTATGCGTATTTCATTAATTGGTATGGCAGGATCAGGGAAATCTTATTGGTCTAAAAAGCTTGCTCAACATGGTTTCAGGCGTTTCTGTTGTGATGATCTCATTGCAGCAAAACTTTCTAATAGTCTCGTAAGGTCAGATGGAACTAAAATGGAAATGGGTACATGGATGGGATTCCCTTATGAGCGTCACTATACAAAACGTGAATCCACCTACCTCACCTATGAAACTGAGGTGCTTATTGAAATTTTCGAATATCTTAACAGTCATAAAAATACACATACGGAGAACATAGTTGTTGATACGACTGGAAGCGTTATTTACACAGGAGAAGAAGTCTTACAAAGGCTTTGCCGGCATACAACGGTCATTTACCTTCTGACACCGCCTGAGGTTCAGGAGCAATTGCTGAACGCATATATATCCAAGCCGCACCCTATGATATGGAAGGATTCATTTAGTCAAAAACCAGGCGAAACCAACCAGGAGGCACTCGCACGTTGCTACCCACAACTCTTGTCTGCCCGTGAACGATTATATGCTCGATATGCAGATGTAGAAATAGACTACTATAGACGAAATGAAACAGGCTTTAGCGTGACTGACTTCTTGCATATAGTGCAAGGGATATGAAAAAGTCTGCAGTTGACTCATTGAAAGAATATTATTAAAAAAAGCAGAGCTACATTTAAAATTCTATATCAAAAGGGGATGTATCTCTTACCGCGAACGATAAAACATGAAACTATACCATCAATGATTGTACAGGAGCCTATTCGTGATGAATGCAATCAACCATAACACAGAAGCATCGAAAATTCTGGTAACCATTGCGGCCTTTGTTGTTGTGATAGCGGGCATGAGTGCAGCGAAAGTTATTCTGGTCCCATTCCTTCTGGCTGCATTTATAGCTATCATCAGTGCACCACCCTTGTTCTGGCTGCAACGTAAGGGCTTGCCTACGTGGCTATCACTCGTAATCGTAATTATTGGGGTTCTCTTTATTGGACTATTGGTGACATGGCTGGTTGGATCATCGGTAAAGGATTTTTCCAGTGACCTCCCGGTTTATGAGGCGAAGCTTAAGCAGCACACCGCTCTAATAATGGGCTGGCTTGAAAAGCGTGGTGTAGATATTTCTGCCCTCGCATTGACGAAGATTTTTAACCCTGGGGCAGTCATGAAGCTTGTTGCTGTTTTACTTAACAGCCTTGGCAACGTTCTTACAAACGGTTTTTTAATTCTGATGACGGTTATTTTTATGCTGTTAGAAGCCTCAAGTTTTCCAGCAAAGTTGCGCACCATATTAACTGCCCCCCAGTCCTCGCCTACCCGCTTAGACATTTTTATCAGCAATATGAAGCACTATATGGCTATCAAGACTCTAATCAGTCTTGTTACTGGTATTTTCATCACCATCTGGCTCACGATCATCGGTGTTGATTATCCATTACTGTGGGGTCTTCTGGCGTTTGCATTGAACTATGTCCCAAATATTGGTTCGATTATCGCAGCTCTACCAGCAGTGCTCCTGGCAATTATACAATTAGGCTTAATGAGAGCGCTTTTAGCTGCGGCTGGATATATCGTAATAAATCTGTTGATGGGTAGCGTGGTCGAGCCACGTTTTATGGGCCGTGGCCTGGGTCTTTCAACACTGGTAGTGTTCCTTTCTCTTCTATTCTGGGGATGGATCCTGGGTCCGGTTGGCATGCTCTTGTCCGTACCTCTCACAATTACCGCAAAGATTGCGCTGGACAGCAGAGATGACACGCGCTGGATAGCAGTATTGCTTGGCCCGGAAAGTATCACTAAACCAAAGACTAAAAACAGCTGATAAATCTACTTCCAAAAGTGAATGATAGGTGTTGCCTGCTCCATAGACTCAGGTGAGTGCACTTGCTCGAGAAATAGATGACATCAATACAATGTGAGGCGAGGTTGATATGTCCAAATCCGTAATCCAATCTGGAATATGTGGATTTACTACTGAAGTTGTCGCTCGTGGTGACAGCGATACCTGTTCACTCATTATCACGAGTGATTGTCCAGCAATCCAAAAATTAGCAGAAGAATTGCGTCAAGTGGATCCCATGGAGGAAATTACGCACAAAGGAAAAGGCCCACTTACTCTGAGGCTGGCGAAAAAATACTGTCCGCACCCTTCGTGCCCTGTGCCTGTAGGGATCATCAAAGCGGTAGAGGTAGAGGCAGGGCTAGCTTTACCAAAGGATGCGATTATTACTGTAACAAACACAAATGATTACTGATCATGACAAATTCACAGAAGTCACATGCCCTGTTAAAGTTTATCATTAAGAGAAATTACCGGAACAGACCGTAAGTTCTTAGTTGATAAGAATTTTATTTCTTGCCACACACCGGAAAAACCTGAACTATTGCATCATCCTTTGTATATAAATGAGGTTTTTCAAAAAAATTTCAAGTCGATAACATTTCAGATAGCCTGAAAAGTTTTATCTGGTTAGGTCTTGATGCATTATCACTGCTCACGTTTGGGGAACTAAGGGGATTCAAAAACTTTTCAATGAGGCAATAATGGGAGAACAAAAACAGACAGCATTAGTAACAGTAGCAAGCAGTTGAATGGGGTAGGTGACAGCCATTAAATCGGCATAATAGGTTGACTTCTGAAAGAACTACTGTTATTGATACAAAATAGACTATCACAGTATTTTGTGGTAAATAAATCATCTGATGGAAGAATTTTTTCAAATAATAAGCTTCTCAACACCTCAGCACAGCAAACACATTGCAACCACCCTATTTGCCTTCCTTAAGAGGAAATGTACTTTTATATAAAGCTTGTATCCATTATTATCTTATTGCTTCTTTCAGGTTTCTTTTCTTCATCTGAGACCGCCTTTTTTTCTCTCAGTAAGGTCAGGCTGCGCCGAAGAAAAATCCGAAAAGGTTCACGTTTTAAATATATAATAAATCTCCTAAAGACTCCGAACACATTTCTCACCACAGTGCTTATTGGAAATGAGATTGTGAATATATGCATCTCTGTTGTTGCCGCTGCACTTGTTTACTCTCTTACAAAGGATATAATCAGCAACCGGTTCCTTCCATTTTTCTCCATGGCAGTGACCGTTCCTGTGCTTCTTCTTTTTGGGGAAATAATACCAAAAACCATAGCTGTCAAATATCCGGAAACAATAGCCTGCTTTAACTCATACCCCTTATTCGCTTTTTCACGTGCAATAGTTCCAGTTCGATATGTGCTCAATTCCGCTGCAAAGATATTTATACGCCTCTTTGTGAAAGACCCGACAAAACAGCCTCTTGATTCAATAACTATTGATGAGGGTATCTTTAAATCAATGGTAGATATTGGAAGCAGAGAGGGAACAATTGAACCTGGAGAGCGTGATCTTATTCACAGGGCATTTCATCTGGATGATATATCTATATCAGATATAATGATACCACGAGACAGAATAGTAGCAGTGCCCCTGGACATCAGTGAAGAAACCCTTATGGAAATTATTGAGACAAAAAAGTTCTCACGATACCCTGTTTTTAAAAAAAGCGTTGACTCTATTACCGGCTTTGTCCATGCAAAAGATCTCCTGCGCCTTAAAAGTTCTACATACAGAAAAAAGTTTCAGACAATAAAGTCTATTCTACGAAAGCCAACATTTGTCGCTGAAGGGAGAAATGCATTGTCTGTGTTTCTTCAATTTCAGAAAAACAAAAACCATATAGGAATAGTGACAAACGGCCAGGGGAAAACAGTTGGAATGATTACGCTTGAGGATATCCTTGAAGAACTTTTCGGTGAGATAATGGATGAAACCGATAGAGAGGGTAAAAACAATGCTTGATCTTCTCCTTTGGATGCTTCTTATTCTTGTCTGCATATTCTGTGAGGGATTTTTCTCAGGGACGGAAACTGCAATGGTTTCTGTGGACCGGGCGCGCATAAAGGCCCTTGCAGAACAGGGAGCTAAAAAACAAGCATTGGTGGAATCGGTTCTTCACACCCCGGAAAAATTCTTCTCCACTACACTGCTTGGCACCAATATATTTGAGGTGCTGAGCAATGCAATTGCAACCCTTTTGATTATCAACTACCTTGGCGAACAATATAAATATGCGACTATACTCATTATGACACCGTTTATTCTCATTTTAGGCGAGATTGTCCCAAAAACGATCTATCGCTACCATGCTGAAGAAATAACCCCGTATCTTGTCTACCCTCTCAAGGTACTAGCCATACTTTTCTATCCATTTGTTATAGTCCTGACATGGCTGACAACCCTTTTTATGATGCTTTTTGGCGTGGGCAGCGCTCGGCTTTGGCCCCACGCTACACGAGAAGATCTTGAGAACTATTTAGACATGTGGAATATAGACAGTAGTCTGAGAACAGCTGAGAAAAAGATTGTCGAGCGTATATTTGATTTTTCTGAAACCGAAGTGGAAGACGTTATGATACCGCTCGTCAACGTAAAGGCCTTGGAGGTACACGACCGTATTGAAAAGGCTGTAAGTTATGCCCAAAAAACCGGTTACTCAAGAATACCAGTATTTTCAGAGGAAGCATACAATATCATAGGCATCGTCCATGCCTTTGACCTCCTTACTGCCCAGCAAAAAACGCAGACCCTCAGAGACATAATGCGACCCGCCCCGTATGTTCCTAACACTGCACCTGTTGATGAACTTCTCAAACAGCTGCGCACTGAGGGGAATAGTATTGCTATTGTAGTTGACGAATATGGCGGCACTATAGGCATTGTTACTATTGAAGACATACTCGAAGAAGTTGTCGGAGAAATATACGATGAGTACGACAAGGAAGAGCATTTTTTTGTAAGAATTGGACACAATAAATACCTTGTGAATGCCCGCATGGAAATAGATGAACTCAATGATCATCTCAAGCTACAGCTCCCCAAGGATGATTACGAAACAGTAGCAGGTTTCCTCCTTAAGCATATGGAGAAGATACCCCGGATTAATGAAAGCTTTCAGTTCGCCAACCTGAAATTCATTATCACAGAGGCTGATAAGCGCTCTATCAAAAAAGTATCAATCACTATCCATGATAATAAAGAAAAAGAAGAGGAAACAGGAATACAATAATGCTTCAAAAAGAAAAGGCAATGGCAGAAAAGAAATACTTTTTTATTGTAATTATTCTGCTCATATCGCTTATCAGTTGCACCAAAACGCAATTTTTAGGTCCACCACCTATTGTGCCAACAACTGCTCCTGCCAGGGAATCTGATACGCTGATACAAGTAGTAGAGGCATATTATACTGCCCCTGATGTAGCCAGCATGCGAACCGCTGTTGAAGTAGCCCGAAAAGCCGGTCCGAATACAGCTCTCTACCATGAAATTGCAGCCAACCTTGCATATCTGGAAGATCGACGTTCAGATCGATTTACACACCTTTCTGCTTCCCTGCTTGATCCAGACAATGATACGCCGCTCTTGCATCTTCACTTGCTTTCCAAAATGTCGGTGACTCTCAAAGAACGGATGAGAATGGAGCAACTCTGCGAGGCCTTGCAACACCATCCCGATCAAGAGGTAAAGGCACTGGCAACCTATCTTTTGGGAGTTTCCCTGTTTGTGCGCGGTGAGATGAAAAGATTTGAAAAAGCATCTGCCTCGATTGGCTGGAATATTCCCCTTGCATTGATCGGGACATGGGATAACGATCAAAATAAAGGCTTTGATATCTCATACCCGCCGGAACAAGAAATTGATATGGATAAAACCTATAAAGGGCAACTGGTCGAGATCGGATGGCGGACACAGTATCCAACGGCTCTCTCAACTACCTCAATAAATTTAAAAGAGCTCCTGCATCCAAATGTCTGGGCTGTTGGTTATCTGGCATCGGTCATACATGCAATAAAAAAAGGGCCGTATGAGCTTCGCTTGTCTTCAACCGATGCCATAAAGGTGTGGGTAAATAACATCCTTGTTTTTGAAAACCGTCATATTAGCCAGTGGACATTTGACGGCATTGTCATTCCTGTTATACTTCGCTCCGGGGCAAACCGTATCCTCATTAAAAGTGCTCAGGATAAAGGCAGCTGGCAACTACGCGCACGCATAACCAAACC
>CAZBBQ010000052.1:0-8989 GCA_964489745.1 uncultured Desulfobacteraceae bacterium | reverse complement strand
AATAGTGGGAGCGGTTATCAATGGATCGTTTGAGGGTCATATTGTCTATATATTTAAGGTCACCACCCAGGGGGATACCCAAGGCAATTCGTGTAATAGTCAAATCTTTTCCATCGAGGAGGTTTGCAAGGTATGAAGCTGTGGCTTCCCCTTCTACGCTTGGATTGGTTGCCAGTATAACCTCCTTTATATTTTCTTTTCTCAGGCGGCTCATAAGCTCAGCTATACGTATGTCCTCTATTCCTACGCCATCTAAGGGGGAAAGGACCCCCTGGAGAACATGGTATCTCCCTTTAAAGGTCCCTGATTTTTCAATGGCCAGTTGGTCTCCAGGCCCTTCAACAACACAAAGGACGCCATTTGCTCTCCTCTGATCGGTGCAAATGGGGCAAGGATCTTTATCGGCGAGGTTAAAACATACGGAACAGAATTTAATTTTTTCTTTTACCTCCACAAGACTTTGAGCCAATTGCTCAGCGAAACCTTTTGGAGTTCTCAAGACATAAAGCGCCAATCTCTCCGCTGACTTCTTTCCAATACCGGGAAATTTGCTAAATTGTTCAATTAGGTTTCCCAGTGATGCTGGATAAATCCCCATTTCAATACCTACAGTAATATACGATATGTGATATGTGGTTCACATTCCGCATCCACTATCACACATCGGACATCCTCCGTTTTTACATTAACCCCGGTATATTCACGCCACCGGTTAGTTTCGTCATTTCTTCGCTGACCATTTGTTTTGCCTGAGAAAGCGCATCATTGACTGCTGCTAAAACAAGATCCTCTAACATCGCAATATCTTCTTGATTGACAACCTCGGGATCAATCTTTATAGAAGCGATCTCTTGCTTTCCAGTTGCTATAACTGTTACCATTCCGCCGCCAGCTGATGTTTCAATTGTCTTTTCACTGAGTTCATCCTGCAGCTTTGCCATTTTTTCCTGAAGCTGTTGTGCCTTTTTAAGCAAATTACCCATGTTAGGCATACCTTTTAACAATTCTACCTCCTTATATTAGTGTTTGTTGTGATTGTTTTATTCGTTGTGTTTGTGCGTTTAGCCCTTTCTTTGCCGTTTGTAATGCCTTTTTAACTTCTTTCGACCCAGTTCCTCCCTTAGTATTTCTACGCTCGATACATGATGCAGGATCAAGCCATCCGTAGACATCATTCTCAATAAGTTTGCTAAAATGTTTCATTTCGTCTACGTCAAGCTGATGAAGTTCCTTATTTTTCTTTTGGGCTAAAAGGATCATATCACCTACAATGTGATGAGCTTTTCTGAATGTCATGCCTTTGGTCACAAGATAATCGGCCAGGTCTGTTGCAACAAGATATCCACTTTCAGTCGCCTTTTTAAGATTTTCTTTTTTGAAATCTATCTCTTTGAGAAGCAGCGAGAAAATGCTCAGCGATTTTTCTACAGTGTCAACAGTATCAAAAAGGGGTTCTTTATCTTCCTGCATGTCCTTGTTATAGGTAAGAGGAAGGCCTTTCATGGTTGTGAGTAATGATATCAAGGAACCATATACCCTCCCTGTCTTTCCCCTGATCAGCTCAGGTATGTCGGGATTTTTTTTCTGGGGCATGATGCTGCTACCAGTCGCAAATGAATCGGAGATTTCTATAAAGTCAAATTCCTGTGTTGACCAGATAATCAGCTCTTCACATAGACGAGAAAGATGCATCATCAAAAGGGCCGATACAAAGATAAACTCCGCTATAAAATCTCTGTCTGATACTGCATCCATGCTATTTGCCGATATTCCTTGCAGATCAAGCTCCTTAGACAGAAATTCCCTGTCTATAGTAAAGGTAGTCCCAGCCAGGGCAGCGCTCCCCAAAGGAAGGACCTTCGTTCTCCTCAGGGCATCCTTATATCTTTGTGCATCCCTTTTGGTCATCTCGTAGTAGGCCAGTAAATGGTGTGCTAAAAGCACAGGTTGGGCCCGTTGAAGATGGGTATAACCCGGCATAATCAGGTCTTGGTTCTTTTCAGCGAGCTCGATCAAGGATAATTGAAATTCCCTTATCAGTTGTAGAATATTTCCTGTTGAATTTTTTATGAATAACCTTATATCAAGGGCTATCTGGTCATTTCTGCTTCTTCCGGTATGGATCATTTCTCCCAGAGTGCCGGTTTTGTGTATCAGGGCCTTTTCAATAAGGGTATGAATATCTTCTGATGACTCGTCAAAGATAAATGTACCTTTTTCTATCTCACTATAGATCTCTTGCAAGGCAGAGATAATCTTTTTTGCTTCATCTTCACTGATTATATCTTGTTTTCCCAGCATTTTGCCGTATGCTATACTGCCTTGGATATCCTCTCTCCACAACCTTTTATCAAACTGGAGAGAGGAATTAAAGGTATTCACCATGTCATGTGTGTCTGATGTGAAGCGGCCTCCCCAGAGCTTTTCTGCCATTTTACTTTCCCAGTCTCATAAGATTTACGATTTTCGATTCATACCCATTACGAATAATAAATCCGTCGGATATTGTCTGGTTGTATACCGGGTTTTCTTTTAATGTGGTATGGTTATCAAGGGCTAAAAAATCCTTTTTCATATCTTTATTGCCTTAAATATATCATCCAGACAGGTGATTAATAGATCAATCTCATTTTTTGTTATGATTAAAGGAGGCACAAACCTGAGAATTTTTCCCTGGATACAATTTATTAAAAACCCTTTTTTCATGCAGGCGCTTACAATGTCAGCTCCATCTCTATCAAGCAATACTCCAAGTATAAGCCCTAAACCCTTTATATCTCTTATAATACTATATTTTTGTTGAAGATACGTGAGCTGATTTTTAAAATAATCCCCCATTGTTCTGGCATTTTCGATCCAGCCATCATTCAAAAGGCTTTTGACAACAGCGAGGGCACCTGCAGTAATCAGGGGTGTTCCTCCGAACGTTGTCGCGTGACTCCCTGGTCCAAAGGCATTAGCTAATTCTTCCGTTGCCAGCATAGCGCCGATAGGAAGACCATTCCCTAATGCCTTGGCAAGAGTCATGATATCAGGTGTTATTCCAAAATGTTGGTAGGAAAAGAGACTTCCCGTTCTTCCCATGCCGGCCTGCACCTCGTCCAATATTAAGAGAAGCCCATGCTTTTTACAGATTTCTTTGACACCTTTTAGGTAATCACCGTCAGGAACAACAACACCCCCTTCACCTTGTATTGGTTCTAACATTACAGCACACACAGATCTATCTATGGCAGCACTCAGGGTATCAAGATCGTTAAAGGGCACATATCTAAAATCTTGAAGGAAGGGGTCAAAGCCTCT
This sequence comes from uncultured Desulfobacteraceae bacterium, assembly GCA_964489745.1. GTDB lineage: Bacteria > Desulfobacterota > DSM-4660 > Desulfatiglandales > B25-G16 > B33-G16. The sequence continues at coordinate 5,686 of CAZBBQ010000052.1, read as the reverse complement.
TCTGATTTTTTCTTGACCTGTAGCTGAAAGTGTGGCCATTGTCCGGCCATGGAATGAATTTTCCATGGTTATGATAGCATATCTCTCAGATCCAAATTTTTCTTTCGAATAACGCCTGGCTAATTTTATGGCTGCCTCGTTAGCCTCGGCTCCACTGTTACAGAAAAACACCCTGTCTGCAAAGGAGTTCTCTACTAAGATCTGGGCAAGTTCTGTTTGGGGTTGTGTGTAAAATAGGTTAGAAACATGCACAAGTGTTGTAGACTGTTTATACAGGGCTTTGCTTACTATGGGTGAGCTATGTCCAAGGGCACAGACAGCTATTCCACCAACAAAATCAATGTATTCATTGCCTTTCTCATCCCATACCCGGCATCCATCACCCTTAACCAGCGTGATGGGAAAGCGCGTGTATGTGTTGAACATGAATGTATCTGCTTTGGATATGGTGTTAGAAATCATAATTATACCTATAGTTTAAAGGAAACCGAAGCACCTAAAGGAAGCCAAAATTATGGACAGGATTCATAATGATATATTAACTTTAGGGACTTTTGACATGTATTAATTGAGAACTATCTCTGTTCCTACTCCTTCATCTGTAAATATCTCTAAAAGGAGGGCATGCTCCTTCCTGCCATCAATAATATGAACCTTTTCTACACCTCCTTTTAGCGCATCAAGGCAGCATTGGAGTTTTGGTATCATTCCTTCATTAATAACCCCACGAGTTATCATTCTTTTCGCATCATCTGCTGTAATACTACTCACAAGATTACCATCTCTGTCAAGAACACCCTCGACATCAGTTAAAAGTATGAGTTTTCGGGCCTCAAGAGATGAGGCAATATGGCCAGCTACAAGATCTGCATTGATGTTGTATGTCTCATTGTCTTTACCCGCTCCAACAGGTGCAATTACAGGGATAAATTGATTATTTATGAGACTTTTTATTATTCGGTTATTAATAGAGACAACCTCACCAACGAGACCAATATCTATTATCTCTGGAGGGTTATCAGGTTTATCCATTGTCTCATCCGAATTTGGTAGAAACCGAAGCTTTTTGGCAGTGATAAGATGGCCATCTTTACCTGACAGGCCAACTGCCTGACCACCGTGTTGATTTATTGTGGCAACAATCTCTTTATTTACCTTACCAGCAAGAACCATCTCAACCACATCCATTGTTTTTTCATCAGTAACCCTGTGCCCATTGACGAAATTCGATTTTATGGACATTTCACTCAATATCTTTCCTATTTGAGGGCCGCCACCGTGTACTATTACTGGATTAAGGCCAACGCATTTCATAAGGATGGTATCTAAGGCAAACCCTTTTTTTAACTTGGAATCAACCATGGCATGGCCACCATATTTGACGACAATTGTCTGGCCATTAAATTTTTGTATATATGGCAAGGCCTCAATCAGGATTCTTGCCCTGTCTAAACCAGTATTCATCTGAACCTCATTTCTTACGTCTCCCGCATGATTGAACGCAGATATTCCGAAAAACTCTACCCCGCCATTCGTACTACTGACTAAAATATAAAGCGACTATAATTATAATTACCAGATTTACAATTCTAAATCCCTAAATCCATACATTCACAATCCAAAATTACTATAGAATATATTTACTTAGATTTACATCTTCCAGTATGCCACTTAACTTATCACTCACATAATCTTTATCAATTGCTATCTCTTTTTCTTGCATGTCCGATGCATTAAAAGAAATATCATCCAAAAGTGCTTCCATCACCGTATGCAAACGGCGTGCGCCTATATTTTCCATTGTCTCATTAGCCTGATAGGCCATTTTTGCTATCTGGGTTATGGATGATTCAATAAAGTTTAATGTAATTCCTTCCGTAGCCAATAAGGCCTCGTATTGAATTATTAAGGCATTTTGAGGCTCTGTGAGTATCCTCACAAAGTCCTCCTGGGTAAGGGAGTTAAGCTCTACTCGTATAGGGAAACGGCCCTGAAGTTCAGGTAAAAGGTCAGAAGGTTTGCTTCCGTGAAAGGCACCGGATGCAATGAATAAAATATGATCGGTCTTTACCATTCCGTATTTTGTAAGCACGGTTGATCCTTCAACGATAGGGAGAAGATCTCTTTGCACTCCCTCACGTGATACATCAGGCCCAGATGTTGAATCGTTTCCTACTATCTTGTCCAGTTCGTCTAAGAAAATTATTCCGTTTTGTTCTGTCCTGCGAATGGCCTTTTCAACAACCTTATCGATATCAATCAGCCTCTGTGCTTCTTGCTGTGCTAATATCCCGATAGCATCTTTTACCTTTACCTTCCTTTTTTTAGTTTTAGAAGGAAGGATTTGACCAAAAATTTCCTTTACATTAATATCCATCTCTTCTAATCCGGCACCGGAGAATATCTCCACAAGGGGAAAGGATTTATCTGTTGTCTCTAGATCTACATACCTTTCATCAAGTTTCCCTTTCCTTAAAAGACGCCTCAGCTTCTCCCTGGTAGAGTCAGAATTAGCAGGTTCGGTTTTAACTACTTCAAGCATCCCCTCTCTTTTTTCCTCGGTATCTTTCTCTATTTCTTTACTTGGTTTAGGAAGGAGGATATCAAGAAGTTTATCTTCTGCAAGATCATTTGCCTTGGTTTTTACCTTTTCCTGTTCCTCTTGCTTGGCCATATTTACAGCAAGCTCTGTCATATCCCTGATCATACTCTCTACGTCTCTGCCCACATATCCAACCTCTGTGAATTTTGATGCCTCTATCTTTAAAAACGGTGAGCTGGTTAATCGAGCAAGACGCCTCGCTATCTCAGTCTTTCCAACGCCTGTTGGGCCTATCATAATTATATTTTTGGGGGCTATTTCATCTCGCAATTCTTGAGGGACTTGCTGCCTTCGCCATCTATTTCTGAGGGCAATAGCCACAGAGCGTTTTGCATTGTCTTGGCCAACAATATATTTATCCAGCTCTAAGACAATTTCTTTTGGTGTTAAGGGCTTTATCTCTTCTTCTATCTCATCGGTCTTTTCCATTAGGTCTCCATTACATTTCCTAAATTAAGAAGCGGGCAGTAATCGGTAAAAATTTCTTTGCTGTCTACTGCATGCTGTCTATTGTTTTTTATTATGCCTTTGGGTTGGGCAGAAGTTTTACCGAAAATTCTTCATTGGTATAAAGGCAGATAGAGGCTGCAATTTTCATTGATTCAAGGGCTATAGATTGGGCATTTAAATCGGAGTGAGTCATAAGAGCCTTTGCAGCAGCTAAGGCATATGGACCTCCGGAACCGATAGCTGCTATTTCTTCATCCGGTTCGATGACATCCCCATTACCCGATAATATAAGGGTATGCTCCTTGTCCATAGCAAGGAGAAGCGCTTCTAATCTACGAAGGATTTTATCCGTTCTCCAATCTTTGGCTAACTCTACAGCAGCTCTGGGTAGGTTTCCGTTATATTTCTCCAGTTTTGCCTCCAATCTTTCAAAAAGAGAAAATGCATCTGCCGTTGCCCCGGCAAAACCTACAAGTACCTGATCGTTATACATAAACCTGAGTTTCTTAGCCTTTTTTTTCATAATGGTATTTTCCAGGGTTACCTGCCCATCTGCTGCCATAACTCCCTGTCCGTCTTTCCTGACAGACAGGATTGTGGTTCCCCTGATCTTCTTTTGGTTTGACTTGTCTCTTTTTGTTAATCCTAATTTCAATATATACCTCCTTGGTTAGGAAGAAGCGCTGGAATGATGGGATAATACTCAAGCACCCCAGACATTTTTATCCTTTAGCTTCTCGGGTGAGATTTATCATAAACCTCCATTAACTTATCTATACTTACATGCGTATATTTTTGAGTAGTTGAAAGGCTTACATGACCTAGTAGTTCCTGGATTGATCTTAAATCTGCACCTCCATCCAAGAGATGAGTTGCAAATGTATGGCGAATTGAGTGAGGGCTAATTTCCGATGTTATCCCGCATTCCCTTGAATATCTTTTGACCAACCTATCTACGCTCCTGACAGAAAGCCTCCCTCCCCGGTAATTAAGAAAAAGAGGCCCATGGGTCCTACTGTATCCGGACTTTTTTCTTGCCTTCTCTGTATTCTCAAGATACTCTTTGATTACGACAGTAGCCTTTCTCCCAACTGGCAATAGCCTTTCTTTCCCACCTTTACCTGATACCCTCACAAGGCGAGAAATAAGATCTAATTTTTCTATGTCTAAGGTGACAAGTTCACTGACCCTGAGGCCAGATGAATAAAGGAGCTCCAAAATAGCCAGATCTCTGAGCCCCAGTTCTTTTTCCTTGTCAGGCTGCTCGAGCAAGGCGAACATATCATCTATCGGCAGATACGCAGGAATACGCTTTTCTTGCTTGGGCGTAGTTATATCTACCGCAGGATTGAACTGTGTAAGTCCTCTTAATTCCAGATACCTAAAAAATGATTTTAATGTCGAAAGCTTCCTGGCTATTGTTGTTCGCTTGCATGTATCAAAGAGTTCTCCCAAATATGATCTGATCAGAGTATAGTCCACATAGTCAATTCCTGGATCACCTTTTTTGATACCCTTTTTAGTTGCAACAAATGTGCTAAATTGCCTCAAATCGCTTTCATAGTTCCTGATTGTGTGCCCTGAATATCCCTTTTCTGCCTTTATGTATTCGATAAAAGAATGTATACGTTTTCTCATTGCATTGAATGAACTGACACGCTATCTGAGAAAGATAGTAATAATATTAGAGACATATATACCTATCATATTTGTTAATATAAGCAATGAAAATTTTTTATCAATACCACCTTAGGTTTTTTTAGTGTCAACCTTAGGATTTATTAACTATTAGGATGAGGGGTAAAAGCTGGGTGATGGCGGTAAAGATCTTTTTTGGTAAAAAGGCCGTGAAAATACATTGCATCTGAGCTAACAAAACTAACAGATTTTTTTCATAGCCTCGTTGAATAGCTTGTTAATAGAAATAGTTAACTCGGATGCTTTTTTAAGACAACTAACCACATCTTTTAAGCCCTCTAGATCTGCCTTATTTGACCATTCAAGGTAGGTTTTCGCATGATTTTCATTGTGCTTAATCCAATATTGGAAAAGTTTGCCCAGTTTTTCCTTTTCTGATGACGTATCATGATTTTCTATGTGTGTGTCTTCATGGTGATGATGGTGATTCATTGCACACCCTCGATTATAATTATTGTAATCATTTATCCTTTAAAATCGTCCAAAAGGCCTTGCCAGAAGTGGGGAATGCACCAGGATTTATTCTTCTTCAAGTAAAATTCTGTGATCAACAAGATTCATCTCTTTGATTCTCGCTTTAATTGTGCGCTGTCCACCAAAGATATCCTGAAGGTATATACCATTGTTCTCAGGTCTTAAGGTATCGACGTTTTCCATAATGAGTTTTTCTTCCCCATCTTTTATGAGATACGCATTTGCCTCACACATTTCTCTGTCTCCTTGTAATTAGAATAAAGGTCACGATGAAACAATTTAAAAAAAAGAGAACCAGAAAGGGATATTAATATTTTTTATAAGCCTTTCTGGCTTTTTTTAGTTCGTCTATCTTTTTGTAGCTTCTTGCTAACGCTTGTAGGATTTATTTAAAATAGAAAACTATACTTGTCAATAAAAATTGATGGGCTCCTTGGTTGTGAAGAATATGGAAATTTGTAA
>CAZBBQ010000051.1:1243-9012 GCA_964489745.1 uncultured Desulfobacteraceae bacterium | reverse complement strand
CTTCTCCAAAGCGTCTGCCTGCCAATACCTAATTCTTTCGCAGCTGCCTTACGATTCCAATTGTTTTCCCTTAGTACCTGTAAAATGAATTCTCTCTCCATATCAACCCACTTAATCCTCTTTGAGGAAACAGATGTATAATTCACGGTTTTTTTAATTAAGTGGGCTGGCTGAAGATAATCTGGCAGGTGTTGGCCCTCAATAGGTCCACCTTGGCAAAGAACAGTGCTGTGCTCAACAATATTTTGTAATTCCCTGACATTACCTGGAAAATCATACGTCATCAAGATAGAGAGCACCTCTTGTGAAACGCCTTCTATCTCTTTCCCGCTTAACCGATTAAATCTCTCTAAAAAATGATTAATAAGGAGCGGTATATCCTCTCGCCTCTCTCTCAAAGGGGGGAGTGTTAATTGAACAACATTGATCCTATAGTAAAGATCCTCCCTAAAATGCCCTTTTTTAACCAACTCAGTTAAGTCTTTGTTTGTGGCTGCGACAATTCGGATATCAGCATGAATAGTTGTGTTCGAACCCAACGGTTCATAGGTTTTCTCCTGTAGCACCCTGAGTAACCTTACTTGAAGATGGGTAGAAAGATCACCTATCTCGTCTAAAAAAAGAGTCCCTTTTTCGGCTGCGGCAATTCTGCCTATTCTGTCTGCCCGTGCATCGGTAAATGCACCTGCCTTGTGACCAAAAAGTTCTGACTCTACCAAAGTATCTGGTAGCGCACCCAAATTAACAATAACAAGCGGTCCTTTCCTTCGTGCGCTGAGAGAATGAATAGCCCTTGCAAAGAGCTCCTTTCCGGTTCCACTTTCTCCTTGTAAAAGCACGGTGCTATCACTCTGTGCCACCTGCTCCAAGATAACAAAAAGCCGGTGCATTTCCTTGCTTTTACTGACTATATCAAAAAAGGTGTGTCTGCCAGTGAGTTCTTTCCTGAGCTCTTCTACAAGGCTAAGATCTCTGAACGTTTCAACGCCACCTATCATTTTGTCATTTTCATCTTTAAGGATAGCTGTAGATATACTGACCGGAATCCTATTTCCATCAGAGACAACAATATAAATAGATTTATTAAGAATCTGCTTTCCTGTTTCTATTGTATGTCTTAAGGCACATTGTTTCTCGCATATATTTGCCCGAAAGACCTCCCAACATTGTCTACCAATCGCCTCTTCTTTGCCTGTACCAGTAATTAATTCAGCGGCCCTGTTAAAGGATGTAATTCGCCAGTTAAGATCAACAGTAAAGACACCATCTGCGATACTGTCGAGAATAATAGATGTGTGATCCTTGTGCATTATTGTTTGTTGCCTGCCCGCCAGCGCTCTCGCTCAGGCGAGGCGGGCGGGGGTTTATTGTGTTTTTTGAGCTTAAATTCCACAATCCGCAATTAGTCGTGATTTTTGATGTGAATAATTTTAGTTCACTTTAGGCACTTATAACTTTAGCCACTTTAGCCTCATACATACCTTTCTGCATACTGTCTCACCGGATGGCCATCTAATACATGAAATTGCCTGATTTTTTTAAGCGTAACAGATGAAAATACGCCAATGGGAAGGTAGAGTATCTTTTTTCCCATCCTGGAAGCAAATGATCTACAAAGTGAAGATGGTGGTGAGGGGGCTACATACACAACATGCTGTTCAAGGGAATAATCAAGCGCCGCAAGAAGAAGTCTTTCTGGTTTATTTTGCGCACTTTCAAAAAAGGAATCCTTCCAAATATCATATACTCTCAGTGGAGGGAATGTAAGCATGAATCCACCATACTGACACTGGGATATCCCAGGACCAATAACGACCTCCCCTGCTTCAGTACTGTAAAAGGCCATATCTGATTCCTGGTTATTTTCACCTAACCATGTAATTCGCCACGGGAACTTTTCTTTGCCTTCGGCATCAGAAAGATCTGGATCAAAAATAAACACCACTGATCCTACCCTACCCTTGAGGGGAATATTCTCCCGTACATATATGATTCCCTCTTTTAAATTTCTTAGTGTCTCCCTGATATCAATTCCATCCATCATTGAACTCATAAAGGGAACAACGCGAGAATTTTCCTCTGATTTCTTTTTTAAGGCCTTTTTCTTACAATAATTTCCGAATCCCTCTATTACGATATCCTCTGGTTGGTATGAGCAAATAGAATAACCCTTGAAGGTCTTTTTCCACTCTCCAGGGAACCGTTCTTTTTGCCTTTTCTTTACAGGTACAGGGACAAGCCTTCTGCGTAAGCTTTTAAAATGTCTATGAAATTTGATCTTTTTTTGATCAATAAAGAGGTCCTCACCCCTGATACGAAGAACCTCCAATCCAGGTGTCTCTGTCTGCCAGGGATACTCGGTTGCATTATCCCATACCTCATATGCAAAGTTATCATCCACGGCTCCTCTGGCAGCTATCAGGATCTGATATAAATCGGGTGTTAAATACCCACTTACAAGTGCATAATTTCTCACAAACTTGTTAAAAACCCGTAACTGGCTTACTGTCAACTCTTCTTTACTACTCTTAATATAATCCTTCGTTGCCTTCTCTATCAGTTGATCAATGGCGTGCAATCTGTCAAGTTCAGGCATGGTAGGATTGTCTCTGGATTTTTCATAGAGTGCGGCAAAAAAGGGCATTTCTGTCATGATCTCCCTGCTCGAATCCTTATGGAGGTGGGCAAGCATAACACCTTCTCTGCTCCTTTTGCCTATAACCGGTACCTGGGGCGTATCAAGGGATTCTAAAAGACCCGTAAGATGGGCCAGTCCACCTACAAATAAAACTCTTTTTCCCTCTCCCTCCAGTTGCTGGAGATGGTATGCCATGGTTCGCTCTCTTAGTTGATCCTGTCTGCCAGGAAGCCGTTCCGGGTAAGCCTTGAGATAGCTCTCACAATATTTCCAGTACCCTATTCTTCTTATGGAGTAAGGATCTGGCATGGGTGAACGCTCCAGAGGGTACCCTTCCGTATCCCTGTCTATGAAATAGATGGGCAGGTTTTTTGAAAGGGCCAACCGAACTGCCTCTACGAGTCCATCAGTTGGCTCCAATGGGAGGTAAATAAAGGTGTGATTATCTTCTTCGTAGTATACAACTGAGAGCAGGGGTAATCTTTTAACGCCTTCTAATACCTTCTCGCCAATGGTTGAGGGATATTCAACCGCCACAATTTCTGGCTTAAAGGAAGCAAACCGATCTCTTACCTCAAGGGCAAACTCAGCCCTATTGTGACAAATAGGAACAAGACTGATATTTCTCCATTCAAATAGTTTTGTTGTCTCCATACATCTCTAACATGGTAGCAAAATATTCAGCGGCATTATCGTCCAGGATCATGGATGCTGCTTCTTTGAGTGCTCGTATAACCCCTTTTTCTGACATTCCTTCGCCTTCCTCAGGTACACTAATACTCATTCGTTTCAGGGCATATCTGGCAATATTAATTCCATCTCTGACCGTATACCTTTCCTGAGCTTCATGGGCTACCTGCAGAAAATTGACTACGTAGTCCAGGATCTGTTCGTCTGCAAAGGGTAGGTTTGTAGACAGAATTAATCTCTCTTCTTCCCTGTCAGGAAAATCAATAAGAATTTGAGGCTGCAGTCTTGAATGAATATATTCGGGAAGATCAAAGGTGCTGGCATCATCGTTCATGGTAGTACAGAGCCGAAAATCAGGGTGAGCTTTAATCTTTATACCAGCTACGATCGATTCCACATAACGACGATTGTCCATCAGGGGCGCCAAAGATGCCCAGCTTTTCTCACTCATTCTGTTTCCCTCATCAATAATTGCTACCCCTCCCTTGATCATGGCAGTAACAATGGAACTCGCCATATATTTTATCTTTCCCTGGTCGCTTATAACTGGTGTGATAATCAGATCCTCTGGTCTGGTATCTATTGTGGCCTGAAAGAGGTAAACAGGTTGGTTGAGCTGCTTAGCAGCATAATAGGCAAGGGTAGTTTTCCCCACCCCGGGTTTCCCTAAAAGGCGTGGGTTAAGAGGGAAATCACCAGGACCCATTACAAGCCATGCTGCCTTGACCTGGGTTACTAGCTCCATATTGCCGACCCAATTCATCGGCAACTCATCGGGTCGACTAAGATACAAGATCACACCATCTATCGATATAGTTTCCATAGTTATAAATCCGTCCTATGTTAATCCTTTGTGCCTGAATGACGAAGATTGTTCTTTAAAGGCCTCAATTTTCCGGTGTGGCTTTTTACAAAACGAGGCCTTCCTTGGCTCCATAATACATTTCTTCTATTTTTCCGTAACCTCTCAAATCTTTTTATCTCACCATATTTTCCATATCTTCCACCCATAGTTCGTATTATGAGATCTCCTATAGTGAATGTCAACTATCCCCCCATCTAATCCTCAAATGCGAGCTCAATCAATCTATCCAATAATTTAGAAAAAGGTAATCCAGCTGTCCTTGCTGCCAATGGAAAGATAGAATTTTCTGTCATCCCTGGAATTGTATTTGTCTCCAGGATATATACATCTTTAGCAGTCACTATCATATCTGATCTGGAAAAACTCCTGCACCCAAGTAAACAATGAGCCTTTATAGCAAAACTTTGAACCTTTTTATAAGCATCGCTGGAGATCTGGGCTGGACATATCTCTTGGGATGCCCCAGTCTCGTATTTTGCCGTATAACTAAAAAAGCGATATTTTTCCTGAGGAATAATCTCAACAACCGGTAAGGCCTCCGGTTCTCTGTTGCCAAGAACTGCACAGCTTACCTCCCTGCCTTTGATGTATTCCTCAGCCATTACCTCTGAACTAATAGCAAAGGCATCTTTTATGGCTTCAACGATTTCTCCTTTTGTAGAGCATATGCTTAAGCCAATGCTCGATCCCTCTTCTACCGGTTTAATTACCACAGGTTTGCCCAAAACAGACAATATACGAACTGGATCGATATCCTGATTCCTGAAAAATACCATTTCTTTAGGGACATTAAGACCAGTGCTCCGAAACAATTCCTTGCTTACTGCTTTGTTCATAGCTAAAGCACTTGCTAAGACACCTGAGCCGACATAGGGAAGATGCAAAAGATCAAGAAGCCCTTGAATAGAGCCATCCTCTCCTTTCTTTCCATGGAGAAACAGTAATGCAAGATCAAAATCTTTAGCCTCCTCTACTAATCTGAGAAGGTCCCCGCTGGGGTCATATCTTTTCACCTCATATTTATCTTTATCGAGATTATCATATACGTATTGTCCACTTTTCAATGATACCTCTCTTTCCAGTGACCACCCCCCAGCAATAAGCGCAACTCTCAGTTTACCCATTATCAACCTCCATGTAATGTATGTATAATAGATTTTTTGTAAAATATCATAAAAAATAAAATAAAATAAAATAAAATAATAAGATAAAAACTCATTATCATCCATTCTCTAAGCAACAAAAAGAGTTCTTATTCTGGCTTAGCTTTTCCCAGAGTAATTATCCGACGGTATGCAAAATTCTTACCTACTTAACAAGCCATTAATCCCTCCGCCTATAACAGGAAAAATGCAATGAAAAAAAACGTGAGGGTTTAAAAATTGAAGCTTTTTGAAGGAAATGGAAGTTTGATAAATTGAACAAATAGACAACTGCTGTCAAATAAAATTCAAAGTCACTGAATTCAATGATCATTTTTTGATTATATTTATTTTCATGGCCAGTAAGAGTTTAACAAGGATACAAAATATTAGTCCCATTGAATCAATGCATTACCTCTGTTCAAAACTAAAAGGAGGGCTAACATAATTTCTCATGTAATCGCCTTTGACAGGCGTGTTCGTTTCGTCTAATACAGTTAGAAATTCCTAAAGCTAATTATACATAATCTGGAACAACACGAGCGAAATAATTCACCAATATATTATATATTATTAGGGAAATCTTTCCTTTAAAGCCCATAATATTTACGTAGTCTTTTTTTGTATAATTCAAGAATCCCTTGTATCGTCGATGCAGACTTTCTCAGGGATAATCCTATTTTATAGCCAATTTTCAGATATCTACACCCAAAGGGCACCATAGAACAGTAGATTTTAAAGGTATCTGAATAAATAAATGCGGAAACCTTACCACCATCATTTTATACTATAACTACCTGCCCACATAAAGGTACACTATGCAAACAGTTTGGGATAATGTAAAAACAATACTTAAAGACGTAATGGATACAAAGAATTTCTCTCTGTGGGTAAAACCATTACAATTTCTCGATGAAGGCGAAGACACAATGTATCTTGGATGTCCTAATAAATTCTCTCGAAACTGGATGCAGGAAAATTATTCTTCACTCTTTCAGAGTCAACTTGCTAATGCGGGCCTTAATGACCATAAAGTAATCTTTAAGGTTTTACCACAGAGAGCATTAATAGAGCACAATCATAATGGAGGCAATGGCAATAAAAAACAGTTAATCCTTCCAAATATGCCTAAAAAAATACGGGCTGGTGAAAAATATTTAAATGCACGCTTTACCTTTAATAAATTTGTCGTTGGAGAGAGCAATGAATTTGCCTACTCAGTATCAAAGGCATTCGCGAATGGCTCTCATTCTCCTTACACTTCCCTCTATTTAATGGCCCAAACCGGTTTGGGGAAAAGCCACCTAATCCAGTCCATTGGTAACACTATTCTAAAGAAAAAACCCTCGGCAAAAGTTCTTTATATTACTACAGAAGATTTTACCAATGAGATGATATATGCATTACGGAATAATTTAATCACTCAATTTAAAAATAAATACCGTAAGGCATGTGATGTGCTTCTTTTGGAAGGATTACATTTCCTCAGTGGTAAAGAAAAAACACAGATTGAAATGGGCTATACACTTGATTCTTTGTTTAATGATAGGAAAATGGTTATATTTACCAGCCCCCTCATGCCAGAAGAAATCCCGAATATGAAAAAGATGCTTACCTCCAGATTCACCTCTGGTGTAATAACAAGCATTAAAAAACCCGATTTTCACACACGGCTTGATATCTTAAAACAAAAGGCCCTCGAGCGGGAAATTTCTCTCCCAGAAGATGTAGCCCTTTTCATGGCTGAAAATTTAACTCAAGATGTACGGCAACTTGAAGGAAGTCTTGACTCTCTTAAGGCCATCTCTTTTTTCCTAAAAAAGGAGATAAAAGTGGATTTGGCAAAAGAGATAGTGAAACAACTCATTCCTATCAACCCTCATGCGACAGTCGAGGATATTCAGGAAATAGTCTGTAAATATTTCAAGATTGACAAAGATGTGCTTAAATCAAAGAGTAGAAAAAAAATTATCACCTACCCGCGAAGTATAGCCATCTATCTATGCCGTAAATATACTGATAAATCTCTGGAATCTATCGGTCATTCCTTCAACCGAAATCATTCAACAGTGTTATATGATGAGGAAAAAATTAAAAAGAATATTAAAATTGACGATGGCCTTAGAAAGGAGGTAGAATTTCTCTGTCGAAAAATCGAAGACAGGATTGCATGATAAAAAAACTTGCCCTTTTATTTCTGCTACTTTTCTTTTCTATTCTTACCCTTTATCTTATCTTTCTTTCAATTACATCTATTTCCATCGGCCTGATTAATATAGAGAGATCTGGATTTTGGATGCCTATTTTGTGTGGGCTTTTGATATTTTTTTTAACTATATTTATGATACGGCTCATACGATATATTTTTCAACAAACAAAAGTGAAAGATAAATATCCATATATAAAATCATAAGCGCCTAAAGCCTGCCCTGGC
>CAZBBQ010000051.1:0-1143 GCA_964489745.1 uncultured Desulfobacteraceae bacterium | reverse complement strand
GCGCGACGTGCTTAAATCAAACTGCTAAGTCTATAAGGTACTACATGCTCGGATCAGCCTATTAAGATTATAGCCCAGGCCTGCCCGCCGGACGGCAGGCGGGTCTGGGCCAGGGTTTAAAGTTTTCTGTAAGTTAGCAGTATGCAGCTCATTGTACCCTATTTCCTGCTGCCTATACTCTATCCAATCCCTATTTCAAAATTCGTAATTCGCACTTATTAAATACCTAAATTCTTAAACCGTTTACCCTGCCACGAATCTCTATCGATGAGAACCTGTTTAATGCGTAAAAGGGTTTCATTTTTTCTCATAGACCATTCAGGCGCCACCAATTCTTCTGGATGGGGATCCCCGGTAAGCCTCTGAATAACCATATCAGGGGGAAGGAGTTCCAGAAAATCACAGACAAGATTTACATATTCTTCTTGGTCAAGACATTGATATCTTCCTTCAAGGTATAATTTTTCCATTCCTGTACCTTTGATCACGTAGAGCAGATGGATCTTGATTCCATCAATTGCCATTCCTGCTACCGCCTCTGCTGTGGCAAGCATATCAGCCCTATCTTCAAAAGGAAGACCAAGTATCACATGGGTGCAGATTTTTATACCCCTGTTTCTTGTTGCATTTACTGCCTTTTTAAAGCAATTGACATCATGGCCCCTGTTTATAAATGTAAGTGTTCTGTCATGAACAGACTGAATTCCATACTCGACCCACACAAGGTAATCCCTTGCATACCCTTCAAGCAGAGCAAGTATGGGTTCATTGATACAATCCGGCCTGGTGCCTATAGACAATCCAACAATATCATCTATTGCAAGTGCCTCTTCATAGAGGCCTTTTAATCTCTCATAGGGCCCATAGGTATTCGAAAAAGACTGAAAATATGCAAGAAACTTTTGCGCCTTATATCTCTTCCTCAAAAACTCTTTGCCTTTCATTATCTGTTCTGTAATCGATATCCCCTTGTTGAAGGCACCTGTGCCAGATCCACGGGTGTTACAGTATATACAACCACCTTTTGCGATGCTCCCATCTCTATTCGGGCAGGTCAATCCTGCATCCAGAGATATTTTTTGCACCCTGCAGCCAAATATGTTTCTAAGGTAGGAATTTAAATCATAGTAACGATTTTTCATT
>CAZBBQ010000050.1:3964-9200 GCA_964489745.1 uncultured Desulfobacteraceae bacterium | reverse complement strand
ATTAGATCGTGTATGAAATAAAAAAAGGTAGGTTTATTACCCTAAAGACAAGGTCAGACTGTGGATTATAAGGCGTGAAGTTTTTGTCAAGGAGAGGGAGTTTTAAAGCCTTGCTCATGGGCAAGCATATCTAAGTGCAAGGTAATAAGATTTTCCAACTCCAGTGGTGCTGGTTGTTCAATAACCCTCATATCTAATGTCTTAATATAACGCCTGCATTTTTTACAGAAATCAACCCGAAAGCCCTCCTCTTCCTCACTTACAAAGTATCCAAGCTTTTTAGGTTGGTCATTCTTGCAAAAGGGACATTTTAGTCTTGGATAATACCATTCATAGCCACAAAGTTCACAGTGGAGAAATCTCTTTCCCTGCTCACCTAAATAGGCCATATCTGGATAGGAGCCGCAGAGAGGACAATAACCATAATTCCAGCCATCCTTTTTAATTCTTTCTCCGGCCGATTCTTTTAGGGATTTTAAGGAGGGCTTTAAGGCTATATGTGTTAAAAATTTAATAACCATTGGCTCGAGATTGACCTCTTGCGCCATACTGGTCAAGGCTGTCTCATCACGTGAAAGAAACGCAGTAATAAGATTTTTTAACCAACCAGGATTAGCTTGTGCCTTGCTCAAGGCCCTCTCTAAGGCCTCCTTATCTTTCCTTTTTTTTGAAGACAAATGCTCTAATAAACGCTTGAACAGGGAGGAGGCAGCTTTTAGGTCAAGGGGCAAATCCTCTCTTGAAAACAAAGGAAATCCTTCCTTTACCTTAATTTCGCCTATCACCTCATCTTTCACTTCATATTTGATTTCAGGTTTAATCTCATTAAGAAAAATTACTATATCCCTGTACACAGATAAGGCCTCTTTGTACATAGGTCTCTTTTGGATAATCCGATCTATCTGGTGTAACAATTCATTGCTCATAATAGTCTTCTCATCCCATTTACGTTGTGGTTGAAACAGAAAGGGTGCCCCTACAAAAAGCACCCTTTCTGTTAGGGGGTTTCTCTTAGCTTGCAAATTTATGAAGCAATTGCCACTCTTTTGACAATTCCTTTAATGACTTAGCAATTCGATTAAGGGCTGCTTTTCTGTCTATTCCCACTGGTATTGTTGTGGCCTGAGCATATTCATGATATTTGGCCGGCTCATCTGCAAGGAGATAGAAAACCCTGGTATCTTCAACACCGATCAATTTTGCCTTGGGATGTCTTTCCCTTACCTCTTCAAAGCGCTTGTTTGCAACTGTAACCATTTTATCATAGTCTCCAAAATTCATGGCACCTGTCGGGCATGTTTTTACACAGGCAGGCAGAAGCCCATTGTGAACCCTATCCACACACATAGTGCACTTGGCAATATATCCAGTGCTCGGTTGAGCCCTGGGAATATTGTACGGACATGACTCCTGCACATCTTCACTGTTCACTTTTTTCAACTTATCAGTGTAAAGAACTGCGCCGGTAAGCTGATCAACAATGATAGCGTCCGGGTCTTCAGGCACCTCCTTGCAGGGCGGATCGACACAGTGCCGGCACTGATCCGGGAAAAAATACCACGCTGGTTTGTCATCGTCTCCTATGTCTTCAGAAAACCGTACCAGTTTATAGGTGTAAAATGAAAGATCTTTGGGATTCTGAAAACTGCCCCAGTTCTCTGTTTTGGTAGCAGGGAGTTGATTCCATTGCTTGCAGGCAATCTGACAACCTCTGCATCCGGTACATACCGTTGTATCAATAAAAAATGCCTTCCCTTCCATCAGATCACCTCCTTATATCTTCTTGACATTAACCATAAAGGCCTTTGTTTCAGGTATCCTGGTATTTGGGTCACCTACTGATGGTGTCAGTAGGTTGGCTGAATCACCACCATCCTTGGGGTAAACCCATCCGAAATGCCATGGTAGCCCTACCTGATGAACCATGGTGCCCTGGATTTTAAAAGGTCTGAAGCGCTTGGTAACAATGGCCACAGCCTTTACCTTTCCCCTGGCTGATTCGACAATGACCTTTTCGCCGTTCTTTATCCATTTTAATTTGGCAAGCTCCGGGCTCATTTCCACAAAGAGTTGAGGTTGGGTCTCCAGCAGCCATGGTTGCCATCTGGTCATAACACCAGTTTGCCAGTGCTCGCTGACCCTGTAAGTAGTACCCACAAAGGGGTACCTGGGATCGCATGTCCTATAAGCATCCGCATCGGTCTTATAGATGGGTGCTGTAGGATTAATAAGCTGACTGGAGAAAAGGTTTTTTTCAACGGGACATTCAAGGGGTTCATAGTGTTCAGGAAACGGCCCATCTGCCCTTCCCGGTCCAAAGACGTGGGCGAGCCCTTCCGGTTTCATAATAAAGGGATGCTTTGTCTTGGGATTAGGCGTACCATCCTGGTTGAGCATAGGCGGCCAGCCACCATCCGGCACATCGCCGACCCATTTTGCCCCAGTCCACCTGATGACAGGATGCTCGGTATCCCAGGGGTTTCCATATTTGTCCACCGACGCCCTATTATAGATAATGCGCCGGTTTACAGGCCAACACCACGACCATTCAAGGTTCAGGCCTATGCCTGAGGTCTCTTTTTTGCGCCTGGCCGCCATATTTCCCTTATTGGTATATGAATTACAGTAGAGCCAGTTAGCACTACTCGTAGAGCCGTCTGCCTGCAAATAGGCAAAACTGGGAACCAGATCTCCCTTTTTGAAGGACTTGCCCTTAACAGTGATATCTCTCAGAAAATACCCATTTATTTCCTTTGCCATTTTATGTGCATCAAATTTTCCCCGGCTTGTATAGTCCCATTTCAGATTCAAAATGGGCTCAGGGAAAACGGCACTTTCATCTCGACGGTAAAGGTATCTGACCTTTTTGAACAGATCCGTCATGATATCTCCGTCGGGTCTGGAATCCCCTCGCGGTTCAGTGGCCTTATAACGCCACTGCATCCAACGGCCGCTATTGGTAATGGATCCCTCTTTTTCAACAGATACCGCACATGGCAGCATAAAGACCTCGGTTTTGATTTGCTTTGGATCCATGCCCGGGCCCTTCCAGAAGGAGCCTGTCTCATTATCAAAGATATTGACATTTACCATCCAATCCAGTTTAGAGAGGGCCTGTCTGGTTTTGTTTGAATTGGCACCTGAACTTGCCGGATTCTGCCCCCAGGCAAAGAAGCCCTGGAATTTGCCCTTGTACATTTCGTCAAAGAGATCAAGCCAGCTATAGGCCTTGCCGTCATCCAGCTTTGGAAGCCAGCTGTAGCCAAAGTCATTTTCCTTGGTTGCCTTATCACCAAAGAAGGATTTGAGCAGACTCACTGAGTATTTTGGATAATTTCCCCACCAATTTGCGCTTAATGGATCATTGGCCTTAGGAGTATATTTGGTATTATAATCTGTGAGGCTCGCTTGAGATGCCTTAGGGGTTTTCAGGTAACCGGGCCATATGTGATAGAGAATACAGTGATCAGTAGAGCCTTGAACATTCGACTCACCTCTGAGGGCATTGACACCTCCTCCGGCTACGCCCATATTCCCCAACAATAATTGTATAATGGCCATAGTTCGTATGTTCTGAACACCTACGGTGTGCTGTGTCCAGCCCATTGCATACATAATGGTTCCGGCCTTTCCCTTTTCCCCGCTGTCTGAGTACATCCAGTAAACTTTCATAAGATCTTCTTTTGGTGTACCGGTAGTAGATGAAACCATATCCACGTTATATCTGCTATAGTGTTTCTTTAAGAGCTGAAACACACAACGAGGATCCTGAAGAGTCTTATCTCTCTTTGGGACACCATTCTCATCCTTTTCAAAGGCCCAGGTGCCCTTATCGTACTTGCGGATCTTGGGATCGTAGCCCGAAAAAAGGCCATCTTTAAAACTGTATCTATCGCCAACAATAAAGGATGCATTGGTGTATTCTGCAACGTATTCCTTGAAATACTTGTTGTTTTCAATGATGTATTTAATCATACCGCCTAAAAAGGCGATATCAGTTCCTGATCTCAGGTATGTATAAAAATCCGCCTTTGAGGAAGTTCTCGTGAATCGGGGATCAACGCTTATCAGTTTGGCGCCCCGATTCATGGCCTCGGTCACCCATTTAAATGAAACTGGGTGATTCTCCGCCGCATTGGAACCCATAATTAGTATGCGATCACTGTTTCGGATATCAATCCAGTGATTGGTCATTGCGCCGCGTCCGAACGACTCTGCCAGAGCCGCAACAGTGGCGCTGTGTCAGATACGAGCCTGATGTTCAATATAGACCAAGCCCATAGCCCTCATCATGGCCTGGATTGCCCAGCACTCCTCATTGTCAAGAGCTGCACTCCCAATGTGGGCTATGCCATTGGTCCTGTTAACCAGCTGACCTTTAGTGTTTTTATAGGTAAAGCTGGCATCCCTTGATTTCTTGATGTTCAGAGCGATCTTGTAGAGCGCCCAATCCCAAGAAACCTGCTGCCATTCACTACTGTATGGTTTGCGGTAGAGGGGAGTGATCAATCTGTTTTCATTGTTAACCAGTTGACTGAGTGCAGCACCCTTGGAGCAGAGAGAGCCTTCATTGATAGGGTGGTCAGGGTCACCCTCTGCATTGATAACCTTACCACTTGCGCCTTTGCTGGTGTGAACAATGATGCCGCATCCTACTGCGCAATACGGGCAGATTGTGGTGGTCTCTTTTGCATACCTGATCTTTAATGTTTGTGCATAGGATTTGACTGGTTTCAGATCCATGCCCAAACCAAGTGCCATCACACCTGCGGCAGTTCCTACAGAAATCTTTAAAAATTTTCGTCTATTAATTTTCATACATTACCCTCCTTTCTTCATGTTTAGAGAGAAGCCGTTGTCAATGGTGGCTCCCTAAAAATTTCCATACCTTTATATGGATTTTCATTTTCCTATTATTTATAAGAAATCCGAATTCTTATAGTGCAATTTGAATGCCAAAAAATAGAAATCATAGTGATTTAAATTTCTATAATAATTTCAGGAAGATAGATAAAGAAAGGATAAAGTGAAAGGATTAATGGAGAATAATTTATTGCAACATTGCAATAGGTTTAAACCTTGGATTTTATTTTATGAATGAAATTAACTACTTATGAGAAAAACAATGCAAATGAAAAAACTATTGCATTTTTGCAAAAGATGTGGAGCTCCACGGGAAATCCCGTGGTGCCACTTGGTTCTGCAGATTCGCTTCGCGAACTGCGGGACTTAGTGG
>CAZBBQ010000050.1:0-3864 GCA_964489745.1 uncultured Desulfobacteraceae bacterium | reverse complement strand
CCGCCATCCATGTTCTTAACGTTTTTATAGCCCATTTTACCAATACTGCAGGATGCAAGGGAGCCCCGGCCACCAGACTTGCAGTACATGATAATCTGAGCATTCTTGTCAGAGATCTTCTTGCCAATCTTAAACTCAAGAAGGCCTCTAGAAATATTTACTGCACCCGGTATGTGTCCTGATTTAAATTCCTTTTGGTCTCGGCAATCCAGGAAGGTAACTCCGCCTTTATCAAACAAAGCCTTGGCGTCAGATACAGAGATTGAGGCGATATTCTTTTTGGCCTCGGCAACCAAGTCTTTGGCTGTCATATCTTTTGCCAATGCCAATGCTGCATTAAATGCAAAGGCAGCACTGATCATTAACACAATGATAAAAATCAAACTTTTCTTTTTCATAAAAGTTTCTCCTTACTGTTTTATTGTTAAATATTTAAGCAAATAATTACTATTGTATCTATATTAAAAGAAGAGAATTATCACAAAAGGCACCTATTGACTTTCTTCCCACCTCCTCTCAAAGTAGTATTTAGCAACTACTTATTTTGGTTGCCATTTCTGTCTTTTTGGAACCTGATTAACAGGAACTATCACATTTTTGTTTGCCCCTTTTTCATTATCTTCTACATCTTTTTCCAGCAAGAAAAGAGATTCATTCCCATGGCATGCATTGCAGTTTGCATTCTGCGTTGTTTTGAGCCTGATATTATGAGGTGTTGCAAGCTTCCAGCTAGGCAATGTGTCAAAATTACTCAAAGCATCTTTAACATAATAATCAAAGGTTTTCTTGTCAACAGGTACATGCCGTAACGTGACAAATTTCTCCGGTCTCTTTTCTGATTTCAACGGATTGAAACCAATCTTAAAATCAACCCATGAGGATTTTGTCTTGAAAAAGGCAAGGCCTTGTTTATCTTTGCCCACATGGCAGGTGCTACAATTATTATAGGGCTGAGAATGACAGACGTGGCAGCTCGCCTTATCCTTATGAATCCTGTGAGTTATCACATTTGTTGCCTCTCTTTTATATATCTCCTTGTGACAATCGACACATTTTGGCCCATTTTCCACATCATATCTGTGTGCATACTCTTTTCCGTTTCCATGCATCTCTTCCCCGGTATGGCACTTGTCACATTTCATATATTTTTTCTTGTGAATACTCGGTAAAAGTCCCTCGTGCTCACCAAGATATTCTTTCTGTATACGACTTCCATGGCAGGCAGTGCAGACCTCCTGCATTGGTGGTTTCTTTTGAAAGAGGTGCCCATCCAGAAATCCCCCTTCAACTGAGTTTGGCCTGCTGATGTGGCACTGACCGCAACTGCTGTGGCACTCAGAACAATGGGTATCCATCGCGCATCCTAATTTGTTGCGAATTACAGTATTACTGCTCGCCCTTTTATCCATTATTAATTTATACGGTCTCAGGCTGGCATGAAGACTCTTTTGGTAATTCTCATTAATCTCATCATGGCAATCTCCACAGGCGGCGGTGGCGTCAGGATAGGTAGGATCTTTCACAACACCCTTATGCGCTGTCTTCCAATTGGGGTCATCTGGGTTACCGCCATGGCATTCATGGCATGCAATCTCCCCATGGTTTTCATCATCAACAATGTCACTGTCGACAAGAATCTTTTCGTGCGGAGCCAACGGCTCCACAGCGCCGCCTCACCCTTCACCACTTGTCTCTGCAGACTTAACAGCTGGTCTCGTTTTAGCAATCTCCCTGGTTGCTTCTATCAATTTCTTGGCACTGGTATGGCATTGAAAACACTGAGTATCCTCATACGCGTGGCATATTAATGTACTACTCAGAATAATAGCCAGACAAAAGGCAGCGGCCACGCCAATTACTTTGAAATATTTCATACTTAAAACCCTCTCTTTCTGCCTAAAAATAAACAGCAATGATTGTAAGTTAAAAGATTTGTGATTTACCCAGTTAGAAAGTCCCACCATTCATGGCGGGGGTGGTAAAGATAATATCTATACTCCTTTTAAGAAGTACAGGGCTTAATACCCTGACCTTCTAACGGGGTCTACTTTAATTCCAGTTTACTTTCCTATTGGCACTATAGATCAAAATAGACAAGCAATTTGGATGCCAAAATATAGAAATCGTAATAATTTTAAATTCTACAATAAATTCAATAAGATAAATAGATGAAGCGCAGAATAAAATGATGAGAAGATGATTATTTATTGCAGAATTGCAATATGATTAACTACTATATTTTATTTTATGAATTAAATCAACTATTTATTATAAAAAGATAAAACTGAATAGCTCTTGCATTTTTGCAAAAGGTTTAAAGTAAAAGTAATTTTCTGATAAACATATGAAGCTGTAAGTGTTGATAGTTGTCAGTCATCCGTTGAAAAGAATAAAATGCTGAGATAAAAGTCCTTACGAACATGGCAGCTTTAATATCTACTTTTAATGCCCAAAAAATGCAAGCGCAACTGGCCACGGATAACAGATGTCGGATATACTATCTCTATGTATTAGGTGAAAGATTGTATTTTTTCATCTTTCTCCACAAGGTACTTTTATCAATATGAAGGAGTTTGGCAGTCTCTTTCATATCCCATTGGCACTGATCCAGAAACTCAAGGATAGTTTTTCTTTCAATGACGGCTAAAGGTTTTAAACTGTGGGATAATGCCATCGATCCAGACAATAAAGAATCAGTTGAATACTCTTCAATTAACACCTGAGGAAGATCAAAGTGATGAATGGTAGTATTCTCGCAAAGGGCAACAGCATTTTCAAGGATGTTTTTTAACTCCCTGACATTTCCTGGATAATTGTAATTAAGAAACAATTGGAGTGCTACCTTTGAAACATTCATGACATTCTTGCCCATATCATGGGTAAGATCCTGTAATATCCTTTCAATGAGCAAAGGGATATCTGACTTCCGGTCCCTCAATAAAGGAAGTGTGATTTCCATAGTGTTGAGTCGATAGTAGAGATCCTTTCGAAATGTCTTTCTTTCTATCATCCCCCTAATGTCTTGGTTTGTAGAGGAGAGAACCCTTACATCGACCCTTATAGGTTTAGTAGAGCCCAAAGGAAAAAACTCCTTATCATCTAAAACCTGGAGAATCTTACTTTGAAGGAGGATAGGAAGATCACCTATTTCATCTAAAAATATCGTTCCCCCTTGAGCAAGTTGAAACATACCTGGTTTGTTTCTCTTGGCATCGGTAAATGCACCTTGATTATATCCAAAAAGCTCTGACTCCAGAAGATGTTCCGGGAGTGCAGCACAATTTACCTTTATGTAAGGACCTTTCGATCGAGGAGAAAGATTATGAATCGTCCTAGCTAGAAGATCCTTCCCTGTTCCAGTTTCTCCGAGGATTAATACATTGCAAAGACTTTCTGCAATAGAAGGGATCATTTCAAAAATTTTCGTGATCTTTTCATCCCTTCCTATCATATCATCAAGGGTATAAGATTCCTTGAGCTTCTTTTCTAAAGAAATCTCAACTGATCTATCCCTAAACGAACCAAGTCCTCCGATTATATTTCCCTTTTCATCCGTTAAAACAGATCCTGTAACATTAATGGACACCTTATGGTCAGCCTTGTTTAATATGGTAACATCACCTTGAGAATACTCCTTTCCTGAATCAATTGCCTTCTTTATGTAACACCCATTTGGGCAGAGCTCTCCTCGAAATACATCTTGACATAAATGGCCTATAACATCGACTTCTTTGAGACCTGTAATCTCTTCGGCCTTTTTATTAAAAAAGGTGATTTTCCACTCCCGATCCACAGTAAAAATGCCCAGGGAAACGCTATTTAAAATATTTTGATATGGTGTCACGCGTTTCTCGTTCATATCTT
>CAZBBQ010000049.1:5788-9214 GCA_964489745.1 uncultured Desulfobacteraceae bacterium | reverse complement strand
AGGAATCCTTAAGTTTCTTCAAAGATGGTCAGATAGTGAAACTCTTGATTTCTTTGAGCCACTTGAATTCCTATTAGGCGAAAATCACGTAACCGTATTAGGCCACGAGAAGTGTGTTAGTAAGAAGACGGGGAAAAGTTTTGAAACTCAGTGGGCACATGTTTTTATTTTGAAGAATGAAAAGATCTCGACATTCATTGAATACATTGATACTTTTCCTATGGTACGTGCTTATGAAGGGATCATTACTTCTGAATGAACTTGACGACTTGGATCAAATTGTAAATTAACGAGGGATTTGCTTCCAAACGGCCTACGAGACAAAAAATCTGGAAACAGCAGGGATCAATGTGAGTCGAGCAATAATTAGAGAAAGGGAGGTGGTTTGATGCTCAAGGTAAAAGATATTATGACAAGAGACCTGGTTACTGTCTCGCCTGAGATGGAGATTACTCATGCTGCAAAGCTCCTTTTAGAAAAACGCATCAGCGGCGTTCCCGTGGTGGATGGAGAAGGGAAAATGGTGGGAATCCTTTGCCAGAGTGACCTGATCACTCAGCAAAAAAGATTTCCAATCCCTTCTGTTTTTACTCTTTTGGATGGAATCATTTCCTTGACCTCTATGAAGCATATCGAAAAGGAGGCTCAGAAGATCTCAGCTACTACTGTGGCTCATGCCATGACTCCAAATCCATTTACTGTCACCCTTGAGATGAGCATTGAGGAGGTAGCCACTATCATGGTTGACAAAAAATTCCACACCCTTCCTGTCGTTGATAAGGAGAAATTAGTTGGAATTGTAGGAAAGGAAGATATCTTGAAAACGCTCATGAGCGAAAAATAGCGAGCTCAAATCTGCTTTTGCATCATACATAGGTGAGTATACATTCGAGGATCGATAATCATAAAAATTACATACGAAATCAAACTCACAATGTAAGGCGGCGTTTCAGATTGTCACACCAAAAATAAAATTGCCACACCAAACACCGCGACAAATGTGCCAGCAACGGCACCCCAGCCAAAACGGTCTTTGAAGACTACATAACTTAAGGGCAGCAAAAAGAGCGGCGGCAAAGCCATCAATGTGCTGGCCACACCTACCTCAATGCGCTGCACCGCCAGGAGAGAAAAAGATACCCCCAGAACCGGCCCGGCAATAGCCCCGGCGATAGTAAAGCCCACCCCGCGACGATCCTCTGCCAAGGTTTTCAGTGTCTTGCCAGCCTCTCTCTGGATGAAGGTCATCATCCACAATACCACCGCTGCGGTGATCATGCGGATTATATTTGCCGATATTGGTGAAAACGCACCGAAGAGACCATTTTTCGCCAGCACCAGGCCGGTAGCTTGCCCTAGCGCACCACCCAGGCCATAAAGAATACCACGAGCATAGTCGCGGTTTTTTTGGTTGTTATCGCTATTATGCTTCATCACCACCCAGGTGATGCCCACCAGCGTTATCAATATGCCTGCTATCTGCCCGGCGTTCATTGTCTCGCCGAGGAAAATCCAGGCTTGAATAGCAGCGATCACCGGGGCCAGACTCATCATCAACATCGAGAGGCGCGGCCCGATGCTAACGAAGGCACGAAAGAGACAAATATCACCCAGCACCAGTCCAACAATCCCAGAGAGACCCAACCACAACCAGCGTTCCGGCTCAGCGTATAGAGGCAGCGGGCTACCCAACATAACCCAATGCGTGATACAGAGAAAGACAACGGCCAGTACCAGGCGAGTTCGATTTACCACCATCGAACCGACTCTTCGTCCTGCCAGGGTGAAGAATATCGAGCCAAAGGAAAAAAACAAGGAAGTGGCCAAAGCAGCCAGTTCGCCGATGTAGGTCATTGTAATATCCAGTTTTCAGTAGTCGGTTATCATTGATAGATGGTCTGTGATGAGTATTTCCGAAAAATTATTAGATAGTAACGTGACCAGGTTATCTGGTTCCCTCTCTCTTCACTGCCGTTAAAAGTGTAAGTACTAATAGTTTGATGTCAAGACACGCCGACTCGTTATCCACCTACCAAACGTGTCAAGAAACACATAAATAAAGAGGGATATTGGTTTAAAACGATTTACGCAAGGGTGGACGCTCGTAAATAATTACATTATAATTCAGGGAAGGGGAGTCCATTATATACTCCCGCACAATAATAACGTATACTAATATATCTAATAAACTGACTATTTAAATATGGGGAATGAGATATGGCCTTACTAAAAGAGCTAATTTTGACAGATTCAATAGAAATCAAGACCACACCTGAAAAGGTATTTGATTTCTTTTTTCATCTTGTTGATGACGAAACCTATCGCGCCTGGCATCCTGATGATCATGTGGCCCTTCGATGGATAAAAGGACACCCATGGGAGGAAGGATCTGTTGTCTATGCTGAGGAGTATATTCATGGCAAACTGCATAAGCTGAAATTCGTTATCACAAAATTAATTCCAAACAGACTCATTGAATATACCCCTACATCCCGGTTTCTGCGGATGTATTTCCCTAAAAACAGGTTTACCGTAGAGCCAAAGCAAGGGGCGTGCATATTCACTGCTCAAGGTACTCTCCGTGTTGGATGGCTCATTAGAACCTTTGCCAAAAAAAGGCTTGAGCGTGGTCTTTCAAGTGTTCAGAAGCACATGAAGGAAGAGGGAGAAAGCTTAAAAAGGATACTGGAAGCGGATACAAGCTCACATAATAGTAATATGGCCAGTGGCACCCAATAGGCTAAGAGTGAAGTGCGTACGAGTCATGCTGAGCGCGAGGCTCTTTATGGTTGTGATCCATAGAGATCCACAGGAATCAGGCAGGAGCTAAAAAAGGCCGAAAGGAGAGCCGCAAAATAATATTTAGATTTTCAATTCATTAATACGAAAGAGACCTCAGGTCTTTACCTCTTTTGTTATAATGCTTTTATGATCCAAAAAAGTAATATAGTATGACAATCCATATTAAACAAGTTGCAGGGCCTTCCGATTTGGGTGCTGTGCGTATTGTTTTTCGAGAGTACGCTGATTCCCTTGTATTCGATTTGTTTTTCCAAGACTTCGAGAAGGAGCTCGAATCTCTCCCTGGCAGATACACGTTCCCCGAGGGTTGCCTTCTTGTCGCCGAAAATCAAGATGGTATTATGGGCTGTGTTGCTGTTCGGAAGATCGACGACGGTGTGTGTGAGATGAAGCGACTGTTTGTCCGGCATCAATACCGTGGCACTGGCACTGGCCGAAAGCTTGCTATGGAAATCATACGAATCGCCATAGGTCTCGGCTATTCCCGTATGCGACTCGATACCACACCCTCTATGAACGTAGCAACGTCCCTGTACAGATCGTTGGGATTTTACGATACGGCGCCGTATTGCTACAATCCCGTGCCCGGTGCCGTGTATCTGGAACTGGATCTTGGCACATTCG
>CAZBBQ010000049.1:0-5688 GCA_964489745.1 uncultured Desulfobacteraceae bacterium | reverse complement strand
CAAATACCACATAAAAAACATCTGTATCTTTGGCGTTGGCAGTGTCGGTGGTGTCTTTGGCGGCAAGATAGCCCACGCAGTAGCGCAAGAAAAAGATACTGATAGAAAGGTCTTTTTCATTGCCCGGGGTGCCCATCTGGAGGAAATCAAAAGGAATGGTCTCATTTTAAACACCCCTGAAGAGCGCGGCATTGTATGCAACCCCACCCTGGCTACCGACAATATCGCGGAAATACCACAGCCCGATCTTTACCTTCTGTGTGTCAAGGGCTACGATCTGGATGATGCAACGCGTGCAATCAAGACAAACATGGGCGCTCACACCCTCGTCATACCCCTGCTTAACGGTGTGGACATCTATGAGAGGATCAGAAAAAATATGCCGAATGGAATTGTGCTTCCCGGGTGTGTGTATATTGGTGCGCTTTTAGAAAAACCCGGATTCGTTACCCACGCAGGGGGGCCGGGGCTCATCGCATTTGGAAAGGACCCACACCTCCCTGATTTCGATCCCACTGGGGTAATCAACTTTTTTAAGGATATGGGCATACAGTTTAGGTGGAGCGACGACGCTGCTTATGCCCAGTGGCAAAAGTTCGTGTTTATTGCAGGATACGGCCTGGTTACCGCGTATACGGCTAAGACATTTGGCGAGATTCTTTCAGACGTGAAGCTCAAGGATCTGGTGCGAAAGGTAATGGAGGAGATAGCAGCGATTGCAAAGAAAAAAGGCGTACCGCTGGCCGAGACCATCGTGGCCGACTCTTTGCAAACAGGCAGCAATTTTCCCCCTGAAACCAAGACCTCCTTTCAGAGAGACGTTGAGGCAAAAGGCAAACGCCATGAGGGCGACCTCTTCGGTGGCACTATCATCAGGCTTGGCAAGGAGCTGGGCGTCCCAACCCCGGTCACCGAGTCGATCTATGCGAACATTGAGGGATAGGTACAGAGCTGGCAACTCGTAATGCTGCCATAAACCTTTTATCAGAACGAAAAAATCGGGTCGTAAACAACTATTCTTTATGTATACAAGATCTTTAAGAAAACAGGTATTTGCCATTGACACACAAGGGCAAATTCCGTACACTTCGGCCCACAAAAAGCGAATCCGTAGTATCTTATGGCGTTGTTAATCCAGATCTGTCTTTTCTCAAAAGGGCTTCGCCATTGCTCACATTTCATAAAAATTATCAAGGAAACCTATGAATACATTAATAGATCCACGTAATACAGACTGTAATGAAGGCGATAGTATACATGGCTATCGCATTTGCAGGGTTTGTTCGCTTGAGCAAATCAGCGCTATCTTTTACGAACTGGAACATGAAAAAACGAAAGCCCGGCATGTTCACATCAGTACCAATGATACGGAGAACACCTTTAGTGTTGCATTTAAAACCGTGCCTGAAGATTCGACCGGTGTTGCACACGTTTTAGAACACACAGTTCTGTGCGGTTCCAGATTGTTTCCGGTGCGGGACCCCTTCTTTTCAATGTTAAAAAGAAGTTTATCGACGTTTATGAATGCGTTTACCGCTTCGGACTGGACTATGTACCCATTCTCAACCCAGAACAAAAAAGATTTCTATAACTTGCTGGATGTATACCTGGATGCGGCTTTTTTCCCCAATCTGGATTCACTCAGTTTCAAGCAGGAAGGCCACCGGTTGGAAATTGAGTCTGATTCAGGTGGAAAAGATGCCTTTAAACTGGCGTATAAAGGGGTTGTTTATAATGAGATGAAAGGGGCTATGTCATCCCCGAGTGAGGTGCTGGCCAGATCACTTTTACAATCTCTCTATCCATCCACCACCTACCGCTTTAACTCCGGAGGAGAGCCCGCGGTCATTCCTAAACTGACCCATGAACAGCTGAAGGCATTCCACCAGCGGTATTATCATCCGAGTAATGCCTTCTTTTATACCTATGGCAATCTTCCGTTGAAAGATCACCTGGATTTTATTGACGAAAAAATACTACGTCATTTTGACACAATTGATCCGCAGACAGAAGTGCCTTTACAAGTGCGCTGGAAGGAGCCCAAATACGATAGATATCATTATCCCTTAAATAAGGATGAAGATCCCACGAAAAAATGTCAGGTGTGCCTGGCATGGCTGACGGCCGATATCAAGGATTCATTTGAAGTCCTGGTCCTTACCCTTTTAGAGCAAATCCTTTTGGGAAATTCCGCTTCTCCTCTCCATAAGGCCTTGATCGACTCACAGTTGGGGACCGCTTTAAGTGATAGTGCTGGCTTTGATGCGGATAACCGCGACACATTGTTTGTGGCAGGCCTGAAAGATGTGAAAGAATCTGATGCAAATGCAATCGAAACAATCATTTTCGATGTTTTTGGTCACCTGGCCGATGATGGAATAGATAAAAAACTGATTGATTCAGCCATTCACCAGCTTGAATTTCATCGTAAAGAAATAACAAACTCCCCCTTTCCATACGGGATTAAGCTGCTGGTTAATTTTTGTGGAAGCTGGTTCCATGGAGGTGATCCTGTCAGGATACTTAACTTTGATAAGGACATGACTTTGCTGCAAGACATGGTATCCAAAGAACCATTTTTTGAAAACAGGATCAAAACATATTTTCTGGATAACCCGCACAGGGTTTGTCTGACACTTATACCTGATCAACAGATGGCAGTGAAGGAAGAGACGCGAGTTACCAGGGAACTTGATGCGATACAAGCGGATATGACCGAATTCGATCTTACAAAAATCAGAAAAGACAGCGATGCGCTTATAAAACTTCAGGAAAGGGTGGAAGATGTTTCGGTTCTCCCGACTCTGGAAAGGGAGGATATTCCACCACGGGTAAAAGGTATTCCTGAGACGGTCATGACAGAACCAGTGCCAGCAGCCTGTTATCAGCAGCCCACCGCCGGAATTTTTTATTTTTCAGGTGCAGCAGGAACCGGCAACCTTCCGCAAAAACTGATTCCCCTGGCCCCATTTTTCTGTCATGCATTTACAAAGATAGGGACAGCTCGCCGTGATTATACCGATATGGTACAATTGATCGATGCCTATACCGGTGGTATCGAACTGTCGACACAGGCCCGCAGCCAATTTGACGGCGAAGGCACCTGTCTCCCCTTTGTGACATTCAATGGAAAATGTCTTGCCCGGAATCAGGACAGAATGTTTGCAATCATATCAGAATTGTTGTGTTCGTTTGATTTTTCAGACCTTAACCGTTTAAAGAGCCTGCTGCTCGAATACCGAGCAGGCATGGAGACCATGGTTATTCACAATGGTCATCAGTTGGCCATGTCGCTTGCTTCCAGAAATTTTTCTACTACAATGGCGCTTGCTGAAACCTGGCATGGCATTCACCAGTTAAAAATGATAAAAGATTTGACCACGAATATCACCGATGATCAACTGGAAACACTTTCAGCCGATCTGACGTTAATCGGCACAACCATACTCACGCGCAGTAATTTTAAGATGGCATTAATCGGTGAAGAGCAGCAGGTTAAGGCCGCGCTCCCTCTGACGTCTTCGCTTCAGGAAAATCTTTCACCTGAGAATGATAATGGATTTAAACCACCACACATGGAAAAAAATGACGACCTTCCAAGAGAGGGATGGAGCACTGCCTCGGCAGTATCATTTGTGGCCCAAACCTTTCCGGTGGTGCGTATGGAGCATGAGGATTCGCCGGCACTGGCAGTGATCAGCAAAATCCTTCGGTCCATGTACCTGCATCGTGAGATACGGGAAAAGGGCGGCGCCTATGGTGGTTTTGCCGTTTATGATCCTGAAAGCGGGCTATTCGGTTTCGGCTCGTACCGGGACCCCCATATTGTAGAGACGTTGAATGCGTATAAAGGGGCCGCGGTTTTCATCAAATCAGATGATTATGGGGATCAGGATATAAAAGAGGCCATTTTTCAGGTATGTTCAGAAATCGACAAACCGGATCCACCCGGTCCTGCCGCCCGGCAGGCCTTTTACCGTACAATCATGTCTCTTTCGGATGAATCCCGCAACCGATTTAAGCAGAGGCTGTTGTCCCTGACACGAACCCAGGTCAACCAGGCGGCGGAAAAATATTTTGATCAAGCCGGGGCAGGGCAGGCCGTTGCCGTTATTTCAAGTGAGGAGAAATTAAACGAAGCAAACCAAAGGTTCGGGGACAACCCTCTTACGTTGTATAGAATTTAACCTGAATACCTGTTCAGTTCAATCCCATAAGATTATGTAACTAAACCGGGAGCTTTGATTAAGTAAATCTGCGTTGTTGTTAAGGAATAGTATGATTTAGAAAGGAGATGGTTTATGAATTCAGAAATGGAGCCCTGCCTGCAAGCAACTTCAACTATCGAGGCGGAGCATGAGAAAATTATTGAAACAGTAACAAAGGTGACACAGGGCTGTTTCAGCGATGAAGAAAAGGCGATAAAGCTCTTTTATTTTGTGAGGGATTCCATCAGATACAATATCTATATGATTTCTGTCTTTATAGAGGACTTTCGGGCATCCAGGATTCTTGAGTGGGGAAAGGCATACTGCGTCCAGAAAGCAGTGCTCCTTACTGCGCTTGGAAGGGCTGCAGGCATTCCAAGCAGACTTGTCTTTGCCAAGATCAAAAACCATACAATACCTGACCATGTTGCAAAAATGTTTAACACCACTATTTTTCCCAGGCATGGATATAACCAGTTCTTTTTGAATGGAAAGTGGGTAAATGCGGCTGCAACGTTTGACAAGGCCCTCTGCGAGAAAAACGGATTGCCTGCAGTGGAATTTGATGGAAAAAGGGACGCGATTTTACCTGAGAAAGATCTCAAGGGCGCGCCTTATATAGAATATATAGAGAAGTTTCCTCCCAAAGAAGATCTCCCATTTGACTGGATTAAAGAAAGGGTTTCACAGTTAGTGGGCTCGGATAAGCGGCCATGGTTGAATAGAGCACAGAAGAGAAGCATGACCCAGATTTCTTAAGGGTGTCTTTAGGCGCCTTGTAATGCCTTAACAACAGACACAACCTGTGATACTCCTTCTGTGGCCTTGCCCTGAAGAAAGATATCGGTAATACTATCTGTGAGCACTGTTTTTTCCAGGTTTATCTCAATTATTGTGGCTCCCACCTGCTTTGCCTGCCTCGGAAGTATATTAAAGGGAGAGACCACAGCCGAGGTGCCTATTATCAATAGGGCCTGACAGGTAGAGGCTAACTGGGAACTCCTTGCCATTGCCAAAGAAGGAATTGCCTCACCAAAAAAGATAACATCCGGTTTAAGTATCTTTCCACACTCGCATTTAGGTGGATACTCACCTCTTTTATCTTCGTAATCATATTTCTTGTTGCACCAAAGACAGGTAAATGACTTGGAGTTTCCATGATATTCGATGACATCCCGGGAACCAGCCTCTTGGTGGAGATTATCTACATTCTGAGTAAGTACGCTCTTCAGTAAACCCATTTGTTCTAACTCAGCAAGTCCTGTGTGTGCCGCATTAGGCCTTGCATTATCAACAATCTGTTCCATTTCTTTTAACATTCGCCAGACCTTTTCCGGATTATCTTTAAAGGCATAAATTGTGGCGTATTCCTCCGGGTCAAACCTGTCCCATAGTCCACCCCTGCTTCTAAAATCCGGGATACCTGATTCTACTGAGATGCCGGCACCTGTAAGGGCAATAGTTAATTTGGAATCCAGAA
>CAZBBQ010000048.1:7706-9450 GCA_964489745.1 uncultured Desulfobacteraceae bacterium | reverse complement strand
AGGAGGTACTATGAAAGGTTTTGAGTATGAAATTACAAAACACCCAGCGGAAGCCTTCAAGCAAATCATTTACTTTTGCACAGAAACCGGACAATGTAGCTTGGATGAGGTTCCGAGTGATCAGACAGTAATCCTCTCCAAAATACTAAATGAGAAGGGGAAACATGGCTGGGAGTTGGTGCAGATTTCTTTTGGCAAAGAAGGCTTGATGGCGTTTTGGAAGCGCACAATGAAGGGCACCTGAGAGAAAAGGGAAATGTAGTAATATCGGGTTAGACTTAAACGTAAAATCAGAGAGAACACTTAAGATATCATCATAATTAAGGAGGTTAAATTATGCCTGAGTTTGGATCACCATTTTCTGGTCTTGCCAATGATAGAAAACTCACCCATGAAGAATTGGTTCGGGCAATACGGTTCATGGTTGCAGCAGAGTATGAAGCGGTCCAGCTTTACACACAATTAGCTGAATCAATCGATAATGAGTTGGCCATAGAGGTGCTGAAGGACATAGCAGATGAAGAACGAGTCCACGCTGGTGAGTTTCTAAGACTTCTAAGACACCTGGAACCGAATGAAGAGAAGCTCTATGCGGAAGGGGCCGAAGAGGTAGAAGAATTTATCAATAAAATCAAAAAGGATTAGCTACAAAGGGTTGGTCTATACAAAGAAAGGACTACAGCGAACAGACAGCGCAGGTTATCGATAAAGAAATCAAGAAAATCTTGGATTCTCAATATGAAGTTGCAAAGGGGATCCTTACCAAGCATAAAAAAGTTTTGGAAAAGGGAGCTGCACTTGTCCTAAAAGAGGAAAAAATCGCGGGAGACCGATTGAAGAAACTGCTGAGTGTTGAAAAAAATCCTAATAGTATGATCTTAGTTCGCTTCAATCATCCCCACGGTTACCTGGGAGAAAGAGGTTTTGATGCACAGGATCGTATATCTAAGTGCCGGAATCCAAAAACCCATTATTCCAGTGTTCCATCATTCCAATAACCCAATTGGGGCGAAGCCCTAAATTGTGAAAGGAGGCTGTCTATGGAAGAAGAGTTAAAGGTAGGCTGTGCAAGGCCAACAGGAGGCCCTGTTGGTGAAACAGTTGAATTAGAGGAAGGTAAACCTGAAAGTTTAATAAAGGAGGTCACTGCTATGATAAAGGTTGGAAAAAAAGCGCCAGATTTTACGGCACCAGGATATCACAAGGGTAAGTTTATCTCATTGAAACTATCTGATTATATGGGTAAGTGGGTTGTGCTATGCTTTTATCCTGGCGATTTCACCTTTGTGTGAGCAACGGAGATTTCGGCAGTTGCCGAAAAATTTCCCGAATTCCAGAAGCTCGGTGTTGAGATACTTTCCATGAGCGTTGATAGTGTGTTTGTCCACAAGATGTGGGATAAAAATGAACTCTCTAAAATGGTAAAAGGCGGTATTCCTTACCCGATGCTCTCCGACGCAGGGGGGAAGGTTGGAACCATATATGGAATCTATGATGAGGATGCAGGGGTTGAAACAAGAGGAAGATTTATCATCGATCCTGATGGCGTAATTCAAGGATACGAGGTGCTCACCCCGCCTGTAGGAAGAAATGTGAGTGAATCCCTACGACAAATCCAGGCATTCCAACTTGTGCGAAACAGCAAGGGCACAGAGGCAACACCCTCCGGGTGGAAACCAGGCAAGATGACCCTAAAACCAGGCCCGGATCTGGTGGGAAAGGTCTGGGAGGTATGGAAAACAGA
>CAZBBQ010000048.1:3492-7606 GCA_964489745.1 uncultured Desulfobacteraceae bacterium | reverse complement strand
AGCAATTCAAAAAGGAGGTATTGATATGGATTTGAGTAAATTCAGTGAAAACACGCTCCTTGTGGCAGCAATAAAAAGCGAGATAGATAGCAAAGAGATTTATCAACATACAGCGAATAGGGTAAATAATGCACTGCTAAAAGATAAACTCACCTTCCTCGCCTCTGAAGAAGTAAAACATCGAAACATTATTGAGGGGATCTATAAAGATAAATTTCCTAACGAAGAATTGCAAATCCCCGAAAAATCGCCTGTGCCTATGCCAGAACTAATAATTACTGATGAAATGATGCCGATAAGTGAAGTGTTTTTAATGGCCATGAACGCAGAAAAAGCATCATATGATTTTTATAATGAACTGGCGAAGGTGTATGAGAGCAATCCCAAACTAAAGAAGACTATAGAGTACGTAGCAACAATGGAAATGGGCCATTATAAACTTATCGAAATAGAAAAAGATAACATAAATAAATTTGAAGATTTTGATATCTATTTGCCAATGATTCATGTAGGGGCGTAACAATTTATATATGTGAAATTTTTATACCCTTTTGAAATTAAGACAATTTTTTAAGCGTCTATTTTTTATCTCACAATAGGGTTCACGTTACAACTATGCTCACATTATTCAACACATTAGGAAAAAGGCTTGAGAGATTTCGACCAGTCGATGAAAAGGTTATAAATATATTTACATGTGGCCCATCAGTCTACCAAAGATCTCATATTGGAAACTTCAGGACATTTTTGTTTGAAGACATAGTGGTTCGATACTTGGAATATTTAGGCTACACTGTCAAAAGAGGAATGAACTTTACAGACATCGAAGACAAAGCTCTTAAGGAGGCAAAAAAAAGGCAGCAAAGCGTAGCCCACCTTACAGAGGAAAATATCAGGAAGTTTATAGAGGAAATAAATTTTTTAAGGATGAAGATACCGGATTACCTTCCTAAGGCCTCTGATGCCATTGATCAAGCCGTAGAGATTATAAGCCGCCTCCTCGATCTCAAGGTTGCATACTGGAATCGAGGAAATGTTTACTTCGAACCGTTAAAATTCCCTGGATTTGGAGAGATTTATGGGCTGGACATGACCAGATGGCCATCAAAAAAGAGACGTTTTCATCGAGATACATATCCGGGAATGCGCTGGAATCTTGGAGATTTCATCCTCTGGCATGGATATAAAAAAGCCGATACAGTTTACTGGGACACATCTATTGGAAAAGGGAGACCTTCCTGGAATATTCAGGATCCAAGTATGATCTTCAAACACTTTAATGAAACCCTTTCCATTTACTGTGGCGGGTTTGATAATCTTTTTCGACACCACGACTACACACGAGCAATCCTTGAATCAGTATGGACATATCCTATGGCGAGATACTGGCTCCATTGCCAGCACCTTTATGTAAATGGCCAGAAGATGTCAAAGAGCAAAGGGAATATGTATTATATCGACACACTTCTGGAGCAAGGATACGAGATTCAAGAGATTAGGTTCTTTCTTATATATTGTCACTATCGTCAAAAGCTTAATTATTCAGATGAAAACATGCGTTCAGTGGTCGAAAAGTTGAGAAAATTCAGGGGTATTGTGCGCACTATAGAAAATAAAATAGTTCAAAGGACAAATCCTGATACAAGAGTTGCCCAAAGACTCAAGCAGGGCTTTGAAGAGAAAATGGACAACGACCTGAACGTAAGGGCAGCCTTCAACGAGTTGTATGAAGCAGTATCCACAATTAATGTTACGACACTGGGTCTCAGTGAAGCCGCAGGAATCATACATGCTCTGAGGGAAATTGATGCTGTTCTGAAGATTATCTTTTAGTAAATGCTCCTAATCACTCGTTGACATCTGCATGTAAAACCGAAAAAATATGGCATTAATGTATCATCCAATAATTGCTTTAGTATGATCAAAAATAATACATATAAGTCTAAAATTAGACTGTAAGATAACTTATTGGAATAAATATATAATATAACATTTATTTGCTTTGCTTATGTCTGAATTTAGACATTCTTATAGCCCTTTTGAGTGATGAGCTGCTGAGAAGTCAGTCAGAGCATTTTTAAAGCCACGTAAGGTAATTCCTTAAGTGGCTTTTTTTATTAGGTTTTATGGAATCAATCCTCCTCGTCTGCCATCAAAACTTATACTGTTTGGCATTAAAATTGCCTCAATACATTTTGATAAGGGATGTATGATTATCAAGAGCAGTAATTTTAGTCTTTCAGTCCCTATTGCTCCCATTACACCAAAGCCAAATATTTTTTCGCTTATGTGAGATAAAAGCAGGATAGAAAATTGAAGAGCCAATAAAAATATTGAGATATCGCCGATATTTCCACTTTTATCAGACATCTGATTAACGCGTAAGATAAAAAAAATAATAGGCCTTTAGAGGAGTAAGATATGAATCAAAAAGCCAACCCAATACACGAATCAGGAGAAAGAAATATTTTATGCCCCTTTTATAATGATTGCTTAGATTATGCGGTTAACGGTTCCTGGCAGGCATGGAACTGCTCGCAATGCCCACATAAATCGATAAAGCAGTCAATTGCCGACTACGTGCTTGATAGCGCAGACTCATTCTATAATTTGCCACTAACTGTGACAGGAGGAATCTGGACTGATGAATTTGATTAAAATAGCTATTAGATAGGTCACATTTCCCTTCTCTCCCTTGGCCACCACCATTCATCACAATCTCCTGTAATTCTATTCATCTATATAGCATGGGAACGGCCGTGTGTTTACATTTCTTTATTAGTCTCTGGAACAGCTTGAGTTTTACCCAGCATTTAATTAAAATGAATATACTATAGCCTCATGTTGCAGCCACCGCTGTGCCCTGCACGTCTGAACCTGAGGTTTTAACCCGTTAAGACTTCGGCACTTTCTCCATTGTTTGTGAGGTCATATGGATGATACAGCCAAAACACTCATTACATTAGGCATATTGCTCCTCCTCGGTCTTGCAACTGATGCGATTGGCAAGCGGACCCGGCTGCCACGCGTAACATTGCTTCTAATATTTGGCTTTGTAGTCGGCCCAGCAGGCTTCAATTTCTTATCTCCAAGCGAAGAAAAATGGTTTTCTCTTGTCACGGACATGGCGCTGATCATGATTGGATTTCTTCTGGGAGAAAAATTTACCCTCTCCTTTCTTCGTCAACATGGAAAATTAGTGCTCTGGATCTCCGTGGCCGAAGTTATTGTAACAGCATTAGCGGTGCTCATTGGGCTTCTCCTGATTGGTTTACCCATGGATATGGCCTTGCTGCTCGCAGGCATCGCCACTGCTACTGATCCAGCTGCAATTACCGATGTTGTTCACGAAACACACGCAGATGGTATGTTTACTCGTGCCATGCTGGGTATCGTCGCAGTTGATGACGCGTGGGGCCTCATTGTATTCAGTTGTATGCTCACTATAGCTCAGACATTCAGTGGACAGGGTGGCACTATAGGACCCCTGCTGACTGGGGCCTGGGAACTCGGCGGCGCCCTCCTTGTGGGTATTGCATTAGGCATCCCAATGGCCTATGTAACCGGTCGAATTAAACCAGGAGAACCAAGTCTGGTTGAGGCGTTGGGCGTGATCTTTCTCTGTGGAGGAATTGCTATATGGCTGAAGGTTTCATTTCTATTGGCTTCAATGGTTTTAGGATGTGTTGTTGCAAATCTGGCTCGCCACCATATACGCCCATTCCATGCCATTGAAGGCATCGAATGGCCTTTTATGATACTATTTTTTGTGTTAGCTGGGGCTTCGCTTCAGTTCGAAATGCTTTTTCGAATAGGCTTTATTGGATCCGCCTACATCATTTTTCGAATCATTGGGCGCCTGATCGGTGGCTGGACAGGAGGTGCTATAAGTAACGCAAAGCCATTGATGTGCAGGTGGATGGGAATAGCGCTGATGCCCCAGGCAGGCGTTGCCTTGGGGATGGCGCTCGTTGTAATTGAGCGTCACCCTGATCTTGGTGAAATAATTCTCCCTGTTGTCATAGCATCAACTGTGCTGTTTGAGTTGATCGGCCCGGTATTGACACGGACTGGGTTAATTCATGTGGGCGAGGTTCCTTCTGATAGAAAAATG
>CAZBBQ010000048.1:0-3392 GCA_964489745.1 uncultured Desulfobacteraceae bacterium | reverse complement strand
AGGAATGATTAAAAGAGCCTTGTTTAAAAAAGAGGCCTGCGTTTAACACAAACATGACTAAAGGTAACATTATCCATGAGAGCAAAAGGTAACCAGAGTAAACAAAATCAGGAAATGGTAATCTTAAAAAATGCAGTTGAAAACACAAATGAGGCATTTGTCACCATAGACCAAAATCATACGGTCATATTTTTCAACAAGGCAGCAGAAGAGATTTTTGGTTACAGCCGCAAAGAGGTTATTGGACGTGATCTTAATGCCATCATGTCCCCCAGTTGTAGCAAAAACCACCGCCAGGCGGTAACGCGCTATGTAAAAACCAGAATACCAGGGCGCATCGGACACGAAACAGAAATGGTAGCCAGCCGGAGGAACGGCACTACCTTTCCTGCATCCATTTCATTTTCAGTCACAGAGGTAAACGGAAGACTTTTCTTTACAGGTATTGTAAGGGATATGACTGAAAAACAGGCGCTGCAGGAACAAATAATCCGTTCGGAGAGGCTTTCTGCCCTTGGCCAACTGGCCGTAGAGATAACGCATGAGATCAAGAACCCGCTAATGCTCATTGGTGGCTTTGCTCAACAATTGATCCGAGTTATTGACGATGAGAAACATCTCAAAAAACTGAATGTCATCACTGACGAGGTTACACGACTGGAAAAACTGCTGACAGATCTGAGGGAATTTCATTTGCCAAAAACCATTACCTTCGAAAAGGTTGACCTAAAGGAGCTTTTGCAGGAGATTTATTTCATGTTACAGGATGACTGCGAAAAGAAAAATATCCGAACTGAGTTAAAAATAGACGATAAGGCCTTCCTGGTAACTGGCGACAAGTACAGTTTGAAACAGGTGTTTTTAAATCTGTTTAAAAACTCTATGGATGCTATGGAACATGGAGGAGTCCTCTCAATCCAGACCAGCTTGATCGGCGACCAGGTGGAAATCACCGTGGCCGATGAAGGATGTGGAATTCCTGAACAAGACAAAGAGAAAATATTTTCCCCATTTTTTACCACGAAAAAACAAGGGACAGGCTTAGGCCTCTGTATCTCAAAAAGGATTATCGAAAAGCATACAGACGGTTCCTTATCTATGAAAAGTAATGAAGGGAAGGGAACATCCTTTAAGATCAGTTTGCCTGTTTACCATGAAACTCTCTAAAAGCCAGCAAGAATGGAGTAGAGATGACCTCATTTAAGGACACAAAAGATAATAACACAAATATAGGAGAAAAATTTCAGCAGGAAACCAAATACGACCCGAAAAAACCACTAGGCCATGCCCTTGATTGGAGTCGTCGCCCCAAATCCTATAAGAACCATGAGTCCCCTCTGGCTTATCTTTCCCTGTCTGATCCTGATATGAAATCAAGGGCAAACCTCTGGCAACTCCTTCGAGAGAGAAGATCAAGGAGGGAGTATGATACCGGGCGAAACCTTAAAGAAAGTCTTCTTTCCGCCCTTCTTTGGGCAACGCAGGGTGTAACTGCGAAATATGGAGAATCTCTTTTCAGAACAGCGCCTTCTGCTGGAGGACTCTATCCAGTAGAAACCTATCTGTTTTTAAGGGCGGTTGAAGGGCTTGAACCTGGTATCTATCACTTCAGAGCCCATGTGTTTGACCTTGAGCTCCTGAAAAAAGGGGATTATTCAAGGGAACTTACGGACGCCGCACTTGGTCAGACGATAGTAATGGGGGCGCAGGTAACCTTTATCTGGTCTGCTGTGGTTGAACGGTCAAGATGGAAATATCGTCAGAGGGCGTATCGGTATATCTATCTTGACGCAGGCCACATAGCACAAAATCTCTACCTGGCTGCTGAAGCCCTCGGGCTTGGGGCATGCGCAATAGGGGCACTTTTTGACGATAGGGTAAACAGTATTATAGGGGTAGACGGAATTGAAGAAACTGTCATCTATATGGCCACAGTGGGTTGGCCTCAAAGGCGTTAATGGTTTGATTAGCTCTGCATTAAATATTGAATCACAGGAAAGGCATAAGAAATGTACATCAAATGCTGGGGTTCAAGGGGATCAATTCCGGTTTCTGGAAGGGAGTATATTAAATACGGCGGTGATACCACCTGCATTGAAATCAGGACAAAAGACGATAAAATCATTATAGTAGATGCAGGGACTGGAATTCGGAGGCTTGGAAACCAGTTAATCAAAGAGGAACGCTACACGTATGATATTATCTTTACACATGCGCATTGGGACCACCTCATGGGATTTCCTTTTTTCAAGCCCCTTTATCTTGAGCAAACTGATATACGGCTACAGGGATGTCCCTTTGCCCAGAAGTACGTTGAAACAATGATCTCTACGGTTATGTCTCCACCCAACTTTCCTGTAAGACATACCGATATAAAGGCCGGCATCCACTTTGAACCGGTATGTCCGGAACGCTTCGAGATCGGCACTGTCTCTATCATACCTATCCCTCTGAGTCACCCAAATCAGGGAAGGGGATACAAATTTATTGAAGATGGAAAGACATTTGTCTTTATCACAGACAATGAATTGGATTTTATTCACCCGGGTGGCCTTTCATTTAAGGCATATCAAAAATTTTCAGCTGATGCAGAGCTTCTTTTGCATGACGCTGAGTATACCAAAGAAGAATATGAATTCAATGAGCAGTGGGGACACTCTGTGTATACAACCGCATTAAAGCTTGCCATAAATGCAAAGGTCAAACAGCTCGGCCTGTTTCATTTGAACCAGGACAGGACAGATCAAGACGTAGATGAAATAGTGGATACGTGTCAGCAGATCATCGCCGAGAGGGGCTCTGATTTGAAATGTTTTGCAGTTGGCGCTGACATGACATTTACATTGTAAAAAATGACCCCGACGCTTCACTTCAGGGTTATACATGAAAGAAACTATACGTTGAGCATGGGGTAAGCACGATAAGGGCAGGGAACAATCAAATCAAAAAACATTTTGCGTTGCAAAAGAGAAATGAGTCATCCATAAGGTTAAAATACTATGCAGGAAGCAACAATTCTCAATGACTACCGTATTATTGCTATGATTGGTCTGTCACCAGATCCAAACCGACCGAGCCACAGAGTAGCCAAATATCTCATCAACCATGGCTACAAGGTAATTCCAGTCAATCCGGATACTCAAGAGATACTCGGTATAAGAAGCTACTTTGACATGAGTTCTATTCCCGAATCCATAGAGATAGTCGATATATTCCGAAGATCAGAAGAGGTGATGCCTATTGTGGATGAGGCTATTAAGATCGGGGCTAAGGTCGTGTGGATGCAGGAAGGGGTTATTAATGAGGAAGCGGCATCGAAGGCTCGAGATGCAGGCCTCCTGGTGGTAATGGATCGTTGTATGCTTAAGGAGCATAAGCGACTCAATAAAAAG
>CAZBBQ010000047.1:0-9522 GCA_964489745.1 uncultured Desulfobacteraceae bacterium | reverse complement strand
AATGTTTACTGGTATTATTGAGGGAATTGGAGAGGTAAAAAGCATACGAAGGTTAGGTGCAGAGGCTGTCTGTATCCTACAAGTGCCTGCTTTTTTTTCTGATTGCCATCCAGGGGAAAGTATTGCGGTTGATGGTGTCTGTTTGACCATCACGGAGATAAAAGGAGAACTTTTTACTCTGGATATTTCAGCTGAGACCCTTAGCAGGAGCACGTTAGGAAAATTGAAACAAGGTGAGATGATAAACCTTGAAAGGGCACTTAGATTATCAGACCGATTAGGTGGACATCTTGTGAGCGGTCATGTCGATGGCACAGGGATAGTTGAAAAGATCGAAAGGTTTCAAAGATCATGGATTATTCATATATCTCTTGATCAGTCTTTAAGCAGGTATTTGATAGACAAGGGGTCCATTGCTGTAGATGGAATAAGTTTAACCATAAATAAATGTATGAAGACATCCTTTGACGTAACAATTATACCTCAAACTTCTCATAACACTACACTTTTTCAAAAGAAGATCGGCGACAGGGTAAATATAGAGATAGATCTGATTTCCAAGTATATAGAGAAATTTATTTTAAATGATAGAACAGTCATATCTAAAGAAAAACCATCAAGGATCGATAGGGATATGTTGATCAAATATGGTTTTGGAGAAAGCAATGGGAATTTCTAATATAAAGGGCGCACTTGAAGATTTAAGACAGGGAAAGATGATTATCCTTGTTGATGATGAGGACAGGGAAAATGAGGGCGATTTAACCATGGCAGCTGAGAAGGTTACCCCCGAGGCTATTAACTTTATGTCTAAATATGGAAGAGGTTTAATTTGTCTATCCCTTCATCCAGATATAGTGGAAAGGTTGAAACTCCCCCTCATGGTTCAAGATAATCAATCTCGTTTTCAGACTGCCTTTACTGTTTCTATAGAGGCAAAAAATGGGGTAACAACAGGAATATCAGCTGCTGATAGGGCACATACTATTCTCACAGCTGTAGCCGACGATGCTCAACCGGATGATTTAGTTCAGCCAGGGCATATTTTCCCCTTAAGGTCAAGAAGAGGAGGAGTACTTTTTAGAACCGGGCAGACCGAAGGTTCTGTAGATTTAGCCAGGCTTGCCGGTCTAAAACCGGCGGGGGTTATCTGCGAGATAATGAATGAAGATGGCACTATGTCGAGAAGGCCTGATCTCGATCAATTTGCTAAAAAGCATGGACTCAGAATAGTTACTGTTGCTGATATTATCGCCTATCGGATGAGAAATGAGTCCTTTGTGCACAAAGAGGCAGAAACAGTTTTGCCAACCCCATCTGGTGAATTCAAGGCAATAGCATTTATAAATGAGCTCGATAACAGCGAGCACCTGGCCTTAGTAAAAGGCGAAATTGAGCCTGAAAAAGATATTCTGGTGAGGGTTCATTCTGAATGTTTAACAGGGGATGTGTTTGGTTCATATCGATGTGACTGTGGAGATCAGTTGCAAAAGTCATTAAAGATGATCGAGCAGGAGGGACTCGGTGTTGTTGTCTATTTGAGGCAGGAAGGTCGAGGCATAGGTTTTGCCAATAAGCTTAAGGCCTATGCATTACAGGAGAAGGGTTTTGATACGGTAGAGGCAAATGAAGAGCTTGGCTTTAAGCCCGACTTGAGAGATTATGGAGTTGGTGCCCAAATTCTTGTCGAATTAGGTGTAAGAAGGATGAGGATAATGACAAATAATCCTAAGAAGATG
This sequence comes from uncultured Desulfobacteraceae bacterium, assembly GCA_964489745.1. GTDB lineage: Bacteria > Desulfobacterota > DSM-4660 > Desulfatiglandales > B25-G16 > B33-G16. Next base: position 7,783 of record CAZBBQ010000047.1, on the reverse strand, counting down.
GTTGGTCTGGACGGGTATGGCCTGACAGTAACAGCACGGGTGCCTATTGAAATTCCTCCAAGACCTGAAAATGTGCGCTATCTTTTAACCAAATGTGAAAAAATGGGGCACATAATGAGTATTAATAGTTGAATTGTCAACAGTATATCAATGAAACAATACGATAAATTGAGCAAAGCCAAAGGGGGTTCAAATGCCTAAATTTATTGAAGGAGAAATATCTGCAAAGGGAATTTCATGTGCAATTGTTGTGAGTAGGTTTAATGATTTTATTTGCCAACGATTATTGGATGGGGCCTTAGATGCCCTAAAAAGGCATGGGGCATCTGATGACCAGATAACTATTGTGAAGGTGCCTGGTGCCTTTGAAATCCCTTCTATGGCAAAAAAAATGTCAATGAACGGTCAATTTGAATGCGTGATCTGCTTGGGGGCAGTGATCAGGGGTGCTACGCCACACTTTGAATACATCAGCTCACAGGTAACAAGAGGAATAGCCACTGTTGCCCTTGAGAGCACAATTCCAGTTTCATTTGGAATGATAACGAGTGATACCTTAGAGCAGGCTATTGAAAGGGCTGGCGCAAAGAGTGGAAACAAGGGTTGGGATGCTGCTGTCTCGGCTATGGAGATGGTCAGCCTGTTTAAGGCCCTTGATTAGGGTATGCATTGCTCCAGTATTCCATTGGAGCAAAGCCCTAAGTTTAGACAATGGGAAAAAGAAGGCGCTCGAGGGAGCTGGCAATAAAGGTTCTTTTTCATCTTGAATTTTCAAAAAAAGATGATCCTGCTGCAGCCTTTGATTTAATCTGCAATAACTTTGGTATATCCAAAGATATTGATATTTTTTCAAAGGAGCTTGTTCTGGGGGTTTGCGTTCATATCAAAGAGCTCGATAATTTGATATCTAAAACTTCTCAGCACTGGCGATTAGAAAGGATAGCAAAAGTTGACCACTCTATTTTACGATTAGCTGTATATGAACTTTTATACAAGGGTGATATACCACCAAAGGTTTCTATTAATGAGGCGGTGGATTTAGGAAAAAAATTTGGAACAGAGGAATCAGGTGCCTTTATTAATGGCATATTGGATAAGATTTATACCTCTCTAAGCAAAACAAGCCAGAACACAGGCCCCGGCGAAATAAAATAAGAACTATCTCGCAGGGTAACAATTGATGATTAAGAAATTCCTTAATTCGTCAACACCTAACCCATAAATTCCTAAATGTATGCAACTTCAATATGAAATTGGATCTAAGGCTAACTCACAGATTTTTGGATCAACTATGGTGTCAGGCCGTGGTTGCCTTCCTATTTAACGATGCATCACTCCTTGTAGGATACCTTTCCAGGCTCGATGAAAAGTTAACCGGCACTTTAACCCAGTTAATAGATACAAATTTTCTCAGTGGAAAACGAGATGAACTTATTCTGGTAGCCTCTCAACAAAGGATTAAGGCAGAAAAATTGCTGTTTGTTGGCTTAGGTTCGCCCAAAAGGTATTCATTCGAGATTTTATCGGCTGCTATAAAGAGGATAGCATCGACACTTGAGAAGCTTGAATTATACGAATTTGGGATCATGGTCCCCTGGGTGAAAGGGATCAAAATAGATTATACGGAGTTGATAAAATATACTGTAATTAATCTTATCGACTATTACAGTGTACATAAAAGAGATGCAGTCAATTTTTCATTAAAGGTTGTCGTTACCATTGATCAAAAAAATTTTCCTGATCTACAATTTTTACGGCGGGAGTTAAAAACATATCTGGATATTCCCGCGTCTGATTATTCTATAGCAATTGATAACAGTATAGAGGCAAAATAAATGAAAAAGTATGATCCTCAAAAAACAGAGGTTAAATGGCAGTCATTCTGGGAAAAGAACGATTATTTTAAGGTCACTGAAGATAAGAATAAGAAAAAGTACTATTTGCTTGAAATGTATCCGTATCCCTCTGGCAAGATACATATGGGGCATGTCAGAAATTATGCTATCGGAGATGTAGTTGCCAGATATAAGCGGATGATAGGATTTAATGTCCTGCATCCAATGGGCTGGGATGCATTTGGTATGCCTGCAGAAAATGCAGCTATTGATAATAACACGCATCCGGCAAAATGGACGTACGATAATATCAACTACATGAGGTCCCAATTAAAAAGGATGGGTTTCAGCTATGATTGGAGCAGGGAACTGGCCACCTGCCGGCCTGAATATTATCGCTGGGAGCAACTTGTTTTTGTGGAGATGTTTAAAAAAGGCTTGGCTTACAAAAAGAAGACCTATGTTAACTGGTGTGACCTCTGTAAGACAGTGTTAGCCAACGAACAAGTTGTCGATGGATGTTGCTGGAGACATCCTGATCAAGAGGTTACCTTAAAGGAGATGGATAGTTGGTTTCTTAAAATTACAGACTATACAAAAGAATTGCTCGATTATTGTGATAAGCTTCCAGGGTGGCCAGAGAAGGTGCTCACCATGCAGAGAAACTGGATAGGGGAGAGCCATGGAGCTATTTTAAGGTTTCCTGTAGTAGATTTCGATCGTGTTATCGAGGTCTTTACAACCCGACAAGATACGATTTTTGGTGCAACCTTTCTTTGCTTTGCCCCAGAACATCCATTTATTAAGGAATTAATAAAAGGCATGCCTCAAGAAAAAGAGGTAAAAGAATTTGTTGAAAGAATTCTCAAGGTAGACACGTTTATGAGGACAGCTGATTTTACGACCAAAGAGGGAATATTTACCGGAAGATATTGCCTGAATCCTGCAACAGGAGAGCAGATACCTATCTATGTAGCCAATTTTGTCCTTTATGAGTATGGAACAGGTGCGATTATGGCGGTGCCTACCCATGATCAGAGAGACTTTGAGTTTGCCAAGAAGTATAATTTATCCCTCAGGGTTGTCATCAAACCGAAGGATACAGATTTGACTGAAGAGGAAATGACCGAAGCGTATGTTGATGAAGGGATTTTGGTAAACTCTGGTCAATTTAATGGGATGCCAAATATGGAGGCCCTGGACTCAATGATTGAGTATCTTGAATCAAAGGGAATGGGCTATAAAACGATAAATTACCGCCTGAAAGATTGGGGAGTGAGCAGACAGAGATATTGGGGGGCACCTATACCTATTATTTATTGTCCACAGTGTGGCGCTGTTCCCGTGCCTGAGGATCAGCTCCCAGTATTACTCCCCCTTGATTTGGATTTAAAAGAAGGAGGAAAATCGCCGCTTCCACATGAGGATTCTTTTTATGAAACGACATGCCCACAGTGCGGACAAAAAGCAAAAAGAGAGACAGATACCATGGATACCTTTGTTGAATCATCATGGTATTTTGAACGATTTGCATCTCCACGGCATGAGAATAGCATCTTTGATACAGAAAAGGTAGCCTACTGGATGCCTGTGGATCAATATATCGGCGGTATCGAGCATGCCATACTGCATCTCCTTTATTCCCGGTTCTACACAAAGGTCCTGAGGGATATGGGGTACCTAAAAATAGATGAACCTTTTACCAATCTCCTGACCCAGGGTATGGTATGTAAAGAGACTTTCAAATGTCAGGAGCATGGGTATCTTTTTCCTGAAGAGGTAAAGGAAGGCAGATGCGCTTATTGCGGGAAAGAGGCTCAGATCGGGGGCTCTGTGAAAATGTCCAAGTCTACCAAAAATGTGATCGATCCACAGACACTTGTTGATCGATACGGTGCAGACACAGTGAGGATGTTCTGTTTGTTTGCATCACCCCCTGAGAGGGATCTCGAATGGAGCGACGAGGGTGTAGAGGGTGCGTGGAGATTTCTCAATAGGGTATGGCGTCTCGTTTTTGAAAATAGGCAAACCCTCTCCAACGAAAAACCCTATGATGCAATTCAGCCCCTTTCGCCTGATTTGCACAATATTCACCAGAAGACACACCAGACAATAAAAAAGGTGACAGAGGATATAGAGAACAGGTTTCATTTTAACACTGCCATTAGCGCGGTTATGGAACTTTTTAATACGGTAAATCAGTTTATCAGTAATGAGAAAGAAATATCTGAGCTCGCCTCCTCTGTTATTAAAGAGGCAGTGGATACTATGGTAATACTTTTGCATCCTGTCGTACCACATATTACAGAGGAGTTATGGAGGGCTCTCGGTCATAGTGATAGCCTGGCAATTGTTTCCTGGCCAACGTACCGAGAAGAGGCTCTTAGGAAAGAAACGTACTTAATTGTTATTCAGGTAAATGGCAAGCTAAGGAGCAGAATAGAGATACCCGTTTCATTAAATGAAAAAGAGATTCAGGATCTGGCCCTTAAAGACAAACGGGTTCAGCATTTTATACAAGACAAAGAAATAAAAAGGGTAATCGTTGTTCAGAAAAAATTGGTTAATATAGTGGTATGATTGGATTATCCATGAGCTAAGTCACGCAAATATATTCAAGGACTATGGAAAGGTTGTAATGCAAAATTTAACTCCGGAGAAGGTCCTGACATCTTTACATAAGGGTGCTTTTGCACCCTTTTATCTATTTTATGGTCCTGAAGATTTTTGGTTAGAGCTAACCCTTGATACAATCAAAAAAGATTTTATACCTGACGGAGTCAAGGCATTTAATTTAGAGACACTTTATGGTGGTGAGATTTCTGCCCAAGAAATACTCAACAGAGCTCATCTAGTTCCTTTTATGTCTTCCCACAGATTGCTCATAGTGAGGGGAACTGAGAAATTTACTAACAACGCATATCAAAAGTTTCTTTCCTATATGGACAATCCAGTTGATTCTACTTGTATTATTTGGATATCAAGCAAAACAGATTTGACAGGGGCTTTTTACAAAAGGTTTAAGGAACTTGTCAGGGCAGTAAATTTTAAAAAGTTATCCGAACGGCAGGTATACAACTGGGTACAAAAGAGGGCAAATGAGTTAGAGTTAGATATTGATAAAAAGGCATCATCCTTTATTTATCAAATAGTTGGGAGCAGCTTACGGGACCTTTTTAGCGAGATATTCAAACTTTCCCTGAGGTATCCACATTCCCGGATAGGAGTAGAACAAATAAAGGAATTGACTACCTTTAGCAGGCTTTTTACCGTTTTTGATCTCGTAGATTATGTATCTAAAAAAGATGTTGCCCATGCGATAGTTGTTTTAAACAAGCTTTTCGAAACACAAGGACGAGATGCAACTACATTATTAGGCCTTTTAGGGATGTTGGCGAGACAAATTAGGTTAATTTTGAAAGCCAAGTCAGGACTTACGAAAGGAGGAGGGAGAATGGGAGCGATAAAAAGATTACAACCTCTTCCCACTTTCGTGATCGAAAAATATTTGGCTCAGGAAAGATTATGGCAGGAAGAGGAGTTAGAGAAGGCCTTACACAATATATATGATGCTGATGGATTGATCAGGACTGGCTCGAGGGGGGATCTTGTTTTGGAGAACCTAATTTTTCTTCTTTGTTTTCCTCAGCATTTACAATAGCAAGTTTGTTTACCTGACGGGTTAATCTGGAGATTTTTCTGCTTGCTGTATTTGCGTGTAGAACACCTTTGGATTGAACCTTTTGGAGTGTGGAAACGGCCTTATTAAGGGATAGATTTGCATCTTCGATCTTTTTATTAGCTATGGCGAGTCTTAGATCTTTGACTGCATTTTTGGCCATGGTTTTGTATCCCGCATTCCTTAATCTTTGCACTTTACTCTGCCTATCTCTTTTGATAGCAGATTTATGATTTGCCACGTGTTTACCTCCTGTAAAATAGAGCATCTATCAAAAAAGGCTGCTTGATAAAACTGTATATAAATTTTAAGATCTTTATATAAGAAAATAGATTATATGAGACCTGCACCCTCTTTTTAAAGGGACATTAAACTAATCCTGAAACTGTGTCAAGGTTTTTCATGAATGAAAATGATCTTGTTACAAGGGCAGCCGGAGTAGTCGGTATTTTTACCTTCCTAAGCAGGATTCTGGGATTGGTAAGAGATATGCTCATTGCCAATTTCTTTGGCTCTGGTATGTCTGCAGACGCATTTTTTGTTGCCTTTCGGATTCCGAATCTTTTGAGGAGACTCTTTGCAGAAGGTTCGCTCACAGTATCCTTTATCCCTGTCTTCACGGAATATTTACAGAATAAATCAAAACAAGAGGCCTTTTTACTTGCACGGGTTGTTTTAACATTTCTTGTTTGTATTGTAACAGCTATTACAATTCTCGGCATTATCCTTTCTCCGTTGATTGTGAGAATTATCGCCCCGGGCTTTGGGGGTATGAGTGAAAAATATGCCCTCACTGTTCTTTTGACCCGCATTATGTTTCCCTACATATTTCTGGTTAGCCTGCTTGCACTTTTTATGGGTATCCTTAACTCTCTTAAACATTTTTCAGCCCCTGCCATAGCACCTATCTTTTTAAATCTATCAATGATTGCCGTTCTTATTTTCATAGTTCCCTTTATGAAAACACCAACAATAGGGCTAGCTCTCGGTGTAATTGTGGGAGGGATTATTCAGATGGCACTCCAGATACCTTTTTTGATGAATAGGGGTCTCTCTCTTGCACCGAAATGGAACATACGGCATCCAGCCTTAAAGAAGATTGGCATGTTAATGCTTCCAACCATCTTTGGTTCAGCTATTTATCAAATAAATCAACTCATTGGTACACTGTTAGCATCTCTCCTTAAAGAGGGCAGTGTCTCGTATCTTTATTATGCTGATAGACTCGTCCAATTTCCTCTTGGTGTTTTTGCAATAGCAATCAGTACAGCTGTTTTACCATCTCTTTCAAGAGAGGCGGCAGAGGGGGATATTTACAGATTAAAGCAAACACTTTCTCATGCCCTAAGACTTACTATGTTTATCACTATACCAGCAATGGCAGGATTAATTGTTCTTGGGCAACCAATTATTACGCTATTATTTCAAAGGGGTGCCTTTACCGCATTTACCACAACAATGACTGCACAGGCCCTCCTTTATTATTCTATTGGGCTTTGGGCATTTGCTGGCCTTAGGGTGTTTGTGTCAGCATTTTACTCGCTGCAAGATACCAAAACCCCTGTGAAAGTGGCAGTAGTGGCTATGATTGCAAATATCGCCTTTTCTCTTGCTTTAATGGGTCCCCTAAAGCATGGAGGGCTGGCCTTGGCCCTTTCTCTTGCTTCCACCCTCCAACTATTTATGCTCATTTATTTATTACAGAAGAGGCTGGGAGGTATTGATGGAAGGGTAGTGATACGCTCAATGGCAAGGTCTTTTATATCCTCTCTTATTATGAGTATCTGCATTTATTTTCTGACCTTCAAGGTTTTTAGTAGCATTTTGGAACAAAACACTTTTAATCTCGCTTTAGAAATTATGATAATAATATCCGCAGGGCTTGTTATATATGGTATCTCCGCATATGTGTTAGGAAGCAAAGAGCTATCCTCTCTTACAGAGCTAGTAAAGGTGTCTAAGAAAAAGGAATGAACGTAGCCCTATTTCTCTGTGAAACCCTATGCTCTAAACACAATGCGCTTTCCTGCTCTTTTCCTATGGATAGCCTCCATTAAATTAGACGAAAAAATCTATAAAGAACACTACAGAAATTTTTCTCTATTTTTTATTTAGGCTTGAATCCAAAAGAAAAAAATGCAAGATTAAAAAAGTAATACGAGTGCTGAAAGTTGAGCATTTAAGGATACTAGTGGGGGTGTAGCTCAGATGGGAGAGCGGTACGTTCGCAACGTACAGGTCAGGGGTTCGATTCCCCTCATCTCCACCA
>CAZBBQ010000046.1:0-9793 GCA_964489745.1 uncultured Desulfobacteraceae bacterium | reverse complement strand
ACCAAATAAAGTCCTTTAAATCTTCCTTCTTCATCTTTCGTGATATGCCTGATCTTTGTTTTTAAGTATTCAATAGGTTTATAGGTATTATTCGTATAATATTTCAGTTCCGATACAGAGCCAACCTTTAAATAATTCAACAAATTAGAGTCTTCCTTTACCAATACACATATTCCTTTTGATGATATATCCCAGATTTTGAATTGATAGGTAAAGGCGCAGTCATGGAGTGAAAATTCTACACTATGATATTGATCTATGATGCTTCGGGGTTCTGATCTTTTTTCGGTAAAATCGTCTTTCATATAGCAACCTTTTACCGTGCACTATTTGAGGCAAACAGCGTTTGAGATCACACCTTCATGGCTTTCATCGAAAAGCCTCGCGTACAGTGGATTCATGCAGGTGAATTGGGCACGAGTTTTTTTTAAAAAATTGTAAGGGTTGAATATACATCATGGACCAATATAACTACTGTTTGCAGAGTCTGATTCCCAGGCTGTAACCTTACTGACCTTGATATTTGTATCATTAAGCTCGTTGCTTAACTGCATAAAAATATAGGCAGCAATATTTTCCGACGAGGGATTCTGATCTTTAAATTGAGGAAGCTCATTTAAGAATGAATGATCAAGTTCTTCCAGGATACTGGTTGTCGTATCTTTCACCTCTTTAAAATCTATCAATAGCCCAGCATCATTGAGTTTTTCTCCCTCAACAAAAACGTCTATCCGCCAATTATGCCCATGGAGTTTCTCGCATTTACCCCTAAAGTTTCTCAACTGATGGGCAGCTGCAAATTGCGTGATTATCCGTAACTCATACATAGGATACGCCAATTCCCGGTTACAAAACGTTTACTTTTTTTTACCCTTATCGTGTCTTCCGCAAATAGTGCATTTTCCATCTATTATTATACCAATGCAATTTCCATCTGGACAGGGGATTCTATCCTCAAAATCAATGCTATCTGCGTCTTCGGCGCTTGTTGTTGGATCCTCTTCTGCGGAAGTACTGCGCAGGTCTGCTCCGCAATAAAGGCAGTAGCTGCTCTCTTCAGGAATTGATTCCTGACACTCAGGGCACGTAATGCCTGGAATATCCTTATCACAATGTGGGCATTTCATGTACTCTCCTTGTAAGAAGTTTAAGTTTTTCTATTTCTTTAATGTATCTTCCTGCTATTGTCAATCATTGATGACTTATATCAAAGGATTGACGAGTATTATTTGATTGACAAGAAAGGATTTTTATCAATAATAAGCAACTATGGCGGTGTAGCTCAGGTGGTTAGAGCATACGGCTCATATCCGTAGTGTCCGGGGTTCGAGTCCCTGCACCGCCACCATATTGATTTTATAAACAGTATTGACATATTCATTTTTAGATTTATTTTATAGGTATTATGGCCCTGCAATATTTTAATAAATATCATTTGAGTGTTGTTGGGGATGCATTAGATATTGCTGAAGATATGACAAGCAACTATTTTAAATTATCGCTCTTACATTGGAAGAGGAATCGCTTTGATATAAGAACCCTTTCTTCTTTATTCGGCGAAGAAATTAAAAATAATGTCTTTGCCCTATTAAAGAAATATATCTCAGACGGCAAAGCAGAAATAGAACCGATCAACAAAGGGCACGAATTTTACCTTATTTATTTGCAGGATCACCACATTTTACAAGCCCTTCAAAGGGACAGTAATATTAAACTTCTCCCACTTTTGGCGTATATACTTACCCATGAATTGGTGCATATTGTACGGTTCTGTAAGTTTCAAGTGAGATTCGATACTCAGGAGGAGAATAACAGGATAGAAGAGGAAAAAATTGTAAATCATACAACGTATGAAATCCTAAAACAATTATCGTTACCTGACCTATCATATATTCTGGGTTCTTATAACCCTGATAAAACGAATATTGATATCTGTATGTAACACATGGAGAATAAATAATGCCTATCTATGAATATAAATGTAGTAAATGTGGCCACATAACTGAGAAGTGGCAAAAATTTTCTGATGCACCTTTAGGTGAATGTGAGATATGCGGCGAATCGGTGAAAAAGATTATTTCGCAAAACACCTTTCATCTCAAAGGGTCAGGGTGGTATGTAACTGATTACGCATCAGGGACATCTAACAATAGACCAGAGAAAAAAGAAGATGAAGAAAAGAAACCGAAAAAAAATGACACGAAAACTGCTTCGGAAGAGGTATCCAAAAAAGCAGCCCCTACAGACACATAAGCCCTGGAGTAACCAAAATACCATACCATAACTTTTTTTTGAGGAAGGCGTTAGCAGTAATAAAAAAATGAAATATAGATATAGCGGAAGAATACAGGATAGATTAATAGATAGATTAGAAAAAAAAGAAAAAAGGGAATCCTTTCGAAGAGATCGATTTTTTAAATTTAAGCTTTCAGAAATTCACAGCAAGCTTTCCCAGGCTCTCCTCATTAACAAGATAATTGAGACAGAAAATTCTAAAGCGATTTATGATCTCATCATGCAGGGCCTTAACAAGGCATATAGAAGTAGCGAGTTTGACTTTAAATATTTCACTGCACCTATACGAACACTTGTCCCTCGTCCAAATCCATATGCTCTGTATTTAACGCAACATATTCTGGAAGTAATAATCAATGATCCCAATGTAATAGACGTGTATGGAACTGACCTTGAGATCTACACGTTAATAGACGGCATTATCAGTCAGGTGAATGAAAAATTTGAACGGACTGAAGAAGAAGTAGTGAAACAACTCGCCAGAAATAAATCTCTTATTAGAGGATCGCGGGACTATGAAATTGCCCTTGAGCAACTTTTCTTCAAGAAAGTGGGGTTCAGCGAGAATCCTCCCAAGTAGTCGGGGTGTAAAAGCCCTTCGTTGATTTATTTATTCTAAAGGTTGTGCATCCTCAGAGGGCTCTTCCTTTTTTCTCCCAGGATATTTTATCTCATACATCGTTTCTTCTAATGTGTCTAAATCCTCTACTCGACACACCTTTACATCAGGATACTCATTATTTATTATCTTTTGTGTTATCTTGCCCGGGCCGAAGATAATGATTCGTGTTATCTTATACTCATCAACGATTTTTTTAATGGTCTGATCCCATAAAACCGGATGATCCAGCTGATGTATAAGCTCTTCTTTAATCTCATCTGGATGAGTGATAATCTTTGGATCAATGGTATCATCTGCCAAGGTATTTGCAATAATAGGTATTTCAGCTTTTTTAAAAGCAAATTCTTTTTCTTCGATATACTTTTTTAAATTCTCACTGGCAGTAACCATAAGCGGTGTATGCCATGGACCCAAAACCGGCAAATCTATCGCTCTAAATTCTGATTCCTTGAGCAACTGCTTTACTGCACTGATGTTTTTATTTTTACCTCCAAAGACATTCTGTCTGGGTGAGTTATAAAGGGCTATGTGTAGGATCTCTCTTCCTGCGTAAAAGGTAATATTTCGAACATCCTCCTGAGTAATGTCCCTATTCTTATTTATGATGGCTACCAGTCCACCATCAATATCTTTGGCACACGAGGTCATAATACGTTGGCGTTCATTAACCAGGTGCAGGCCGGTATCGTAATTCATACCCTCTGCTGCGGTAAGCGCAGTGTATTCGCCAAAGCTATGTCCAGCCATGACCACCGGCTTGAGGCTTAGTTTCTCTTCCTCCAATCTTTCTCGAAAGGTCGAAAATGCTGCCCACGAGGAAATGTAGGTCGCGATCTGAACCTGTTTATCTAAATGGGTTTTAAGCCCTCTTTTAATGCCAAGCTCATCAACATGACTGACTCTATCATAAAATTTATCGGCTATTTTTCCGAATATTATCTTTTCAAACTCCTTATTCAGTAACCTGTTTGCTCGGTAAAAGACAAAGGCAGCAATCTCGAAATTATCATAGAACTCATGTCCCATTCCTAAATATTGAGATCCCTGACCAGGAAAGATATACGCTGTTTCAGGTTGCATAATTAATTCTTCCTCCATTCTTTTTTTTCACCCTGCTCAATGTCAGGTAAATATTGTCCCCCCTTTGGGGTACCTGTCATAATTGCAACATTGTTATATGTTCTTGTTTTACCATAGGGTAGTATACCTGTACTCCTGTAAACATTATAATGAAAACAAGTCACATTGTACAGTAATTGCCGGATTGTTTCCATTAAAATAGGCCTCAATAATTTCTATGAGGCCTTTATAAAGAAACCTTATGGGTCTATTTTCCAATGACATAGACGGGCTCACTTGGCTTACTTTCGAGTCCATCTTTATCAACTGCTGTTACGGTATACTCCTTACTTTTTCCTGGTTTTGGAGATACTCTACTACAGTGTGGCTCTTTCACCGTATCGACTTTTCGCGGACCTAAAAATCCTTTTTCAAAAACATTGTATGATATAATATCCGACTCAGTATTCTGTGACCATGTAAGGATCGTCTTTTCTTGTTCAACGTGTGCAGTAATCCCGGTAGGCGGCATTGGTTTCGGTTTTGTTTTGATGGTTATCGTATCTGAAAAATCACTTATAAGGCTATCTGTATCCTCGGCTGTCATTTTATATCGATATTCCTGTCCATCCTGAAGCTGCTTATCCACATACGAACTTCCCCCCTCAACAGATGTTATCTCAGAAAAATTGTTTTCATCACCTGAACTCCTGAAGATATGGTATCGTGCGATATCATTTTCTGGATTCAGCTGCCAGAAAATGGGTATTTTTTTTACGCGAAGGCTTTTCCCTCCAAATCCAGAAGGGCTGGCAGGCCGCTGTTTGGTAGTTGCAGAAATGATGTTCGATGGCTTACTTTCAACGTCTACCTTATTGTAGGATGTTATTTTATAATAATACGTGGTGTTGTCCTTTAAGAAACCACCTTTATTGAATGCAGCAAATGGTTTTCCCTCGGTTCCCTTATCAAGGTGCTTGTTCTTATTTTGGTTATCAATCGTTTTAATTGGGATATATTCACTTTCCCTTGCGGTTGAGCGATACACTTTATAGCCTTTTACCTCCTTCTCGGTACACATATTCCACAAAAGCTTTACCATTCTGGCCAACCCACTTTTTGCCTTCAGTCTCTTTGGTGTGGGAGGTCGTCCCTTGGTTGTAGCTGACACCACATGTGACATGGATCCCTCTCTTTCATCATCTTCAAAAAGAGAAATTCGATAGCAATATGTTGTTTTATCTTCCAGGCCTTCGGTATCCATAACACTATCAGTCTCACGACCAGTAATTTTTGTTATTTTTATAAACCCTTCCTCAGGTGACATACTCCGGTAAATAACATAACCGTTAACATGCTTCGAGAGAGCTGGTGTCCACCTCAGTTCGACCTGTCGTATCATATTCCCTGTAGCCACAACCCCGTTGACTACAGGCAGGCAACTTCCCTTCATACTACTTGAGAGGTCACTTTCCAGGTTTTTTTCATTATAGGCGCTTACCTTGAAATAATAATGCTCTCCATCAGCCAGATTTCTATCCAGATACTCTATATCGGCAGCGGTATCAATCCCCCCACCTAAATCTTTTGCCGTTAGATGAGCTATTTCCGCATACGTGCCCTCTTCTGTTTTTGCCCTATACACCTTATATCCCTTTAATTTGCGTGGATCAGGGCTCTTGGTTGGATTCGGTGACCACAGTATCTTGATACTCTTTACGTGAGAATCGGTGTTGAGAATAATAGGAGGATTTGGAGTCAATGCTGTTTCAGCGCGAATCGTTTCGGAGAAATCACTCTCCTTACCTTTTGTATCGAATGCCTTAATTTTATAATAGTATGTGGTGTTTTTCTCTAATCCCTCATCAACATAGCTGTTTTTCGTTACCTGTGCTATTTTTACAAATGGACCTTCTTCTGATTGGCTGCGGAAAATTTTGCAGCCTTGCGATGTGGAATGATGAGCACCTTCCCAAGAAAGGCTGATTTTTGAACTCCCAGGCCTCGAGACTATTTTTACTGGATGTGTTAACCTACCTTTTGTTGAGTATGCTTTTCTTGCATCGCCCATTTTTATGGTAATAATCTTTGGTATGTCCCTGCTGAGTCGCCTGATTTCCTCACGTAAGCCGGCATCTCCTAATGATCTCACCCTTTTCGTATATACAAAGGATTTTTCAGTAATATTTGCCACCTTACATAAAATTTCAATTACCGGGCCATTCCTTTTGACAGTACCTACAACAATCATATCCAGACCAAGCCTGTTTCCAATAGTAACGACATTCGATAGATCGCAGTTCTGTTGAAGATCATTAAGATATAAAAAGGACTCTAATTCTTTACGATTAAGGATGTTGAGAGATGATGTTTGTTGCAGAAAGTCGATGAGCGTATTCGTAACAGTTGCGTCATACCCCCTGGCATCTAAGTTAAGGGCATTAACGTTGAATACAGCAATCTTTGCAGTATACGTATGCGCAGGCCGTGGATAAAGGGTAAGCATGATACACAGAAGAGCCCAAAAAAAATAGGGAAATGATTTTTTTTCATCACCTCGTCTACACAGATTACGTACACGTGAATTAGTGTCCACTCACTACATATCCTGAGTCAGTGTGGCAATCATCTCAGCGGATTTTTTAGAAATTGGACTTGCAATACCCTTAAGGCGTTCATCATAAATAGCATCGGTATACCCCTCTATGGCATTTTCGTATCTACGCCTTTTTAATTGTTTTTCTCCCTCATTGAAATAGACTAACTCCAGGCTTTGGAAATGTTTTAAAATATTTAAAGCAACATCTGAGACCTTTTGGTTCGTCAGCGTATCTAATACCTCCACCTCTGCGGGAAGTTCCAAGGGATCTTCTTTAATATTTGCTGCAGGAATCCCATGATGATAGTCATCCTTCTTTCCAAGTTTACCGGAAACAGTATCGGCAAAAATGTTCTCTCCGGTCATAGTCTCGACTAATTTATAGGCGATCTCTACAAAACTCATTATTTTAGTGGTTCCGGTCTCATAGGTGAAAAGCTTATACACTGGTTTTTCTATTTTCATGGGTGGAGCTGCTTTCATCTCCTCCTCAGTGGGATAGGTATTCACAATCCGCCATCTCTCAAAGTCCGGATTACTCTCTGTTCGGGTATCTATCTGAACCCTGACGGTATTGGTACTCGGGTAATTTTTACTTTTCGATGAGAAATGCAACACATCCCCCAAGATAAACGTATCTATCCCTCTCATCTTGCCTACTCTTTTTGCGGTATCTATATCGACCAGCCCGGTCTGACCTAACTGCATCTCTTTTAAGATGGATTGCAGGTTTTCCCGCTCAATAATCTTCAAATCCCCACTTGCATTTTTGGATAAAAAGGTGACGAGCTTGCTGGCTATTATCCTGCCGGCATCCTTATTGTCAATCGGATACGAAAAATCAAAGACCGCAATAGATTTCCTGATCCTTCTTTTAATCTTATCCTCTGCCAGCTGTAATTTACGAAAAAGTCCCTTATAGTCAGGCTTAATGCTTTCCAGTTGCTTCAGCCATACAAGTGCATTGCCCCACTTTTTTAGTTCTATATGCACATTACTTCTTTGATCAAGTTTCTGACAGAGGCTGTTTATGAAATCTTTATAAAAACGGCTCTCAACAAGAGAAGGAGAATAGTGTAACGATACACGCAATTCCTCAGCCGCTCTTTTCAGCTTTCTCTTAGAAGAAAGTTTCATTGCGTTATCAAAATGTGCCTGGCCACCTTTTCGTTTTAATGTGTCAATCCTTTTTATAAACTGTTCATTGTCTGGCTCATATTCCAGGGCCTTTTCATGAAGAAAGATCGCTCTATCCCAGTTCCTTGCCCCTATTGCTTCCTCTCCATTTTTTATGAAATAATCGATAGTGTCATTTGCCTGAGCGGTTTTAAAAAGCTGCTGTATATCGTAATACTCCGGATCGATTTCAATAACCGCTTTAAAGACACTTACCGCCATCCCCCAGTCCTCTTTTTTGCTGAATTCTATCCCTTGTTTATAAAATATTTGCGCAGCATTTTTTTCTGCTGTGGCCAGTTTATCCTGTGTTTCTTCGTATCCTGGAAATAATTTTTCCACTCTTCTTAATTTTTCTATCGCATCCATCCACTCTTTATCGGCTACATGGGAATCAGCCTGAGTATACAGGGATGTTATAGTTGCTAAGAGAGTGTCTTTTCTTTTCATAAGATCACTAAACAGAGTGGTGATCGCACTATTCTGTGGATCTAAACTGTGGGCGCGCTCTGCCTCCTTCACAATCCTATCCAGTTCTGGAAAGGGAGGATCCGGGTTATCTGTCAATAGTTTTTCTGTCTTTCTGTAATGAATGAGCGCCAATTCCTTTTTAGCCGTGGCTAAAGACTGCGCATATTCCTTATTTTGCGGATTCTCTTTCAGCGCCTTCTCATAAAATCCTATTGCATCACCCCAGCGTCCCTTGTTACTGAGTTCCTGGCCGGTGTTAAAATTTTTCTGACCTGTAACACAGCCAAGCACACACATAAAGAATATAATAACGGCTACAAGCAAGCCCTTTCTTTTCATATTTTCCCCTCTTTACTCTTGCATATAACCAGTAAACAGGAATAGGTTACATACGTGATTGGTTTCTTCGCACGCCTACAAAACGTCATAATCATGGTGAAAGCCCAATCTCCAGCCTGTTCTGGCTTATTTCGAATATTGCAATGGCCCTGCCGCCTACATTTCGCCCTTCTAAGTCATTGGCTAACGACTGGGTATCACCCTGAAAATCTAACTCCATCTCTGCCCTTCCCTGGGCATATGATCTCAGCCGCATGTCCTTTACTCCCCGGACTTCATTCATCAGAAACGTCTTAAATGAGCTTAACTCATCAAAAGAGTGAAATTGTGAGGCAAAAAGTTTTACCTCAACCGTATTCGTTAAATCAGATGACCATTTGTTTAAAATATCATTCATTAATGTGCCGGCCAGCAACTCGGCGCCCTGTTCAGTAGTGGGTTGGATTAAACCTTGAATGCCAGGCACTCGTTTTGTCTCGCTTCCAGTGGTAATAATAGTGCCTGTATCAACATTGACTACCTTCGCAGATATCGTCGCACGATTGGAATACATTTCAACATCACCAACCCGAAACGGATTGCTGCTGGTTTCAACGCTACATAAAAGTATCACCTCAGCTCCAAAACGCTGCCCGACCTGGGCTGCGCCATGTGGATCACGAGCCAGGCTCGTAAGACGCTCATGTTCTAAATTTTTTCTGACGGTATTTGAATCAACTAATGTAAAGCCCTTTGATAAAAAATATTTTGTCATACCGGCTTCAGCGATAAAATCTCCCTGGCCTCTTCCATCAAAGAGAATCATCAAGCGAGGTTTCGATTTTCTTGCAATAATCAGGCGAATGGCCTCAAGATCATTTCTAATTTGACCTGTACTCACAACCGCCTGAATGGTCACTTTATAGACATCCCCGTGCCTTTGATCGGAAAGCACCTCATAGGATTGAACATATCCCTTTGATTGTTGCAGGATTTTATCGGATATCACTTGATAATTTTCCACCAGCGTCTCATTACTGATCATCACGCCAACTGCCTGCTCAACAGCGAGCCTCTGGGCATCTGCAATCGCTCTATCCCGTGCAATAGCAACAAAATCCTTCTGAACCGACGCAGTTCCCTGGGCCTGAACTATTTTTTGTGCATGGGCTGTAAAAAAGGCTGGCATGGTAAAGAGACAACACATCATGAGGATAACAATATATCTCTTCATTGCGCTACTCCACATAAAT
>CAZBBQ010000045.1:8590-9844 GCA_964489745.1 uncultured Desulfobacteraceae bacterium | reverse complement strand
TCTATAACCCTATAATCCATATAATTGCCTCAAAAGGTAGTGCAAATATTTTTTTTTAAAGACCAGTAATATGAGATTTATTATCTTTTTTTCACTATTTAATAAAAAATTTACGATGATAAAATCTCCTTAACCTTTTTTCCCACAACACCCTTTACATATTGAATATGTTTTTTAAGGAGTGTCTTGGTGCCAGTATAATCTCCTTTTTTAAGGATATCAGCGATACCTTGATGATGCTCCAAGGAAATATCTCTTTGCCCCTTTTCAATATGATAAATCATCCAATATCTTCTTAGTGATACTGCCAATATCTTATACAACTCTATTAATCGAGAGTTGTTTGAGAGTTCCACAAGGTTATAGTGAAAACCTGAAATAACACTAAAGGGATCATGTTTCTTTAACAGGTTTCTATCAAGTTTTTCTATCATAGACTGTATCTTTTCTGTTGATGTTTTTGTCCTTTTCTTTATACAATCCAGCGCATAACATTCTAATATTTTCCTTACTTCAAACAGTTCTTCCAAATCCTGCAGGCTTATATCTGTAATATAGGAACCTTTCCGGGGTAATGTGGTAATAAGTCCATCTCTTTCTAAAATCCTAAAAGCCTCTCTCACCGGTGATCTGCTTATCCCCAAGTTTACGGCAATCTCAGATTCATTTATCTTCTGGCCTGGTCTAAATTCACCGGTGAAAATCCTCCTGCGTATGGTATCCAAAACAACGGTCATCAGGCTTTTTATCTCAACCTTGTCCCAGTTCTCTCCTTTATTGTTTTTATTATTACCCACCTCAGTCTCCAAAAATAGTCGATTGTCGACATTTTCATCAGTTATTCCCTTTTTGTCAATTAAAATTTTTATTTCTTATCATTTTCCTTAATTTTTAAATAATTCCGGCAACTTCTTTTCTTTTTAAACATCCACTAACTCTTAACATTGATTATAATCATCATAAATCTTGCTAAAAAAGTTGACAATAATATAAAATGTGTTAAATGAATAAAAATATGAACAGTAAAGAAAAAAAACTGCCTGTTATCAATATCGAGTGGTGTAAGGGATGCGGGATCTGTGTGGAGTTCTGTCCAGAAGATGCCTTAGTTATGGATGATATGGAAAAGGCGAACCTTGCATATCCAGAAAAATGTAATGGCTGCGGAATGTGTGAGCTTCGATGCCCTGATTTAGCAATTGAATTAAGATAATGCCACCAAGTCACCAAGACCCGCCCGCCTCGCCTGAGGCG
>CAZBBQ010000045.1:4324-8490 GCA_964489745.1 uncultured Desulfobacteraceae bacterium | reverse complement strand
TTTGTGGCTAAATTAAGTAAGGTATTTTGTGCATGAAAAAAGATATCCGTTTTGTTCAAGGTAACGAGGCCTGTGTTGAGGCAGCAATGTATGCTGATTTGGATTTCTTTGCGGGGTATCCTATTACTCCTTCCACAGAGATTGCGGAATTACTCGCTTACCGGCTACCAATGAAAGGTGGAAAGTTTATTCAGATGGAGGATGAGCTTTCCTCCATGTGTGCAATAATCGGGGCCTCTCTTACAGGAAAAAAGGTCATGACCGCAACCAGTGGACCAGGCTTTTCCCTTAAACAAGAGGCAATTGGTTTTGCTGTAATGACTGAGACCCCCTGTGTCATAGTAAATGTTCAGAGAGGAGGCCCTTCTACAGGTCTTCCCACAAGTGGAAGCCAGGGAGATGTTATGCAGGCGCGATGGGGAACACACGGAGAACATGCTATCATTGCCCTGACAGCCTCCAATAATCAGGATGTGTTTGCAATGACAATCGAGGCCTTTAACCTATCTGAGACCTTTCGAACTCCGGTCATTTTACTCTTGGATGAAATTGTTGCCCACACCAGAGAAAGGCTTATAATGCCGAAGCCTGGCGAGATAAATGTGGTAGAGAGGCTCAAAACATCAGTACCGGAAGGAATTGACTATCACCCGTACCTTCCTCGAGAAGATGGTCGACTTCCCATGTCTGATTTTGGTGGTGTCCATCGCTATAATGTTACCGGGTTAATGCACGACATGTGGGGTTTTCCTTCTGATAACCCAAAGGTCGTGTATGGATTAACGCACCACCTTGTAGACAAGATACAAGGTCACACACAAGAAATCACCAGGATAAAGGAATTCTTTATCGATGATGCAGACTGTCTTCTGGTCTCTTATGGCTCCTCTGCAAGAACAGCCCTTCATGTGGTAGAAAACAGAAGGGCACGAGGTGAAAGACTTGGGCTGCTGGAACTCAATACGCTTTGGCCATTCCCTTCTGATATTGTCAGAAAAAGGTGCGCCTCTGCAAATAGCGTTCTTGTAGTTGAGATGAATATGGGTCAGATCTTTCAAGAGGTAAAAAAAGCTGTAGATGATCCTGGCAAGGTATTTTTGGCCAACCAAATCGATGGGAGTTTTATTACCCCTACAGACGTTCTGAACATCCTCAGAATCATCCAGGGGAAAGGATCTTAAATAATGGCGGTGAAAGATTATATACGGGAAAAATTTTTTCCCCACATCTGGTGTCCTGGCTGTGGTCACGGTACAATAATGGGCTCCATGATCCGAGCAATAGAAAACTTAGGAATAGAAAAAAATAATATTGTGGTTGTCTCTGGTATCGGATGTTCCTCCCGAATCTGCGGGTATCTGGACTTTCATACCCTCCACACTATACACGGAAGGGCTCTTGCCTTTGCGACAGGTGTTAAAATCAGCAGGCCGGAGCTTACAGTAATCGTCCCTATGGGTGATGGTGATGCCTTCGCCATCGGCGGTAATCACCTTATCCATGCGGCAAGGCGCAATATCGACATAACTGCTATTATCATGAACAACAACATCTACGGTATGACAGGTGGACAGTATTCACCCTCCACTGGGTATGGGGACTTTGCAACCACAGCCCCTTATGGCAATATAGATCAACCCTTTGACCTTGTTAAGCTCGCACAGGGTGCCGGCGCCTCATTTGTCGCCAGGACAACCACTTACCATGCGACCTCAATGATAAAGATACTGGAAAAGGCAATTACACATAAAGGTTTTTCAGTTGTTGATGTCTTATCTCAATGCCCAACCTATTTTGGCAGAAAGAATAAATTTGCCAGCCCCGTAGATATGCTTAAATATTACAAGACCAATACAACCCCGATAGGCAGTTCGGCGAAAGAAAAAAATTCGGATTTGATCGAAAGGGGAATATTTGTCCAGGAAGAGCGACCTGAATATTGCCTTGAATATGATAAGATTATAGAAAAGGCCTCCCAAGAAAGGTAAATTATGGAAAGATGCAGGATTATTTTCTCTGGCTCAGGAGGACAGGGTGTAATTACAGCATCTATCATCCTTGCTGAAGCAGCAGTTCTCTATGAAAGACTCAATGCGGTACAGTCTCAATCATATGGTCCAGAGGCCAGGGGAGGAGCCAGCCGGTCTGATGTGATCATTGCCGATACCGACATACGATTTCCCAAGGTCATCCAGCCAAACATCCTTGTGTGTCTTACCCAGGAAGCATATAATAAATTTTCTAATCTTATCAGACCCGGAGGACTTCTTATAACGGATAGTCATTATGTGAAACATGAAAAAAAGGTGGATGCCAGGCAGTTAGAGCTTGATATGTATAAGGAGGTCATGGATAAGATTGGAAAACCTATTGTCTTCAATATCTGCATGCTTGGAGCTCTCCTCAGCCTCACCAAATTAATGAAACAAGAATCAATCATGAAAGTCCTTGAGGCTAGAATTCCAGGTCCTTTCTTGGATTTAAATAAGCAGGCCCTTGAGTTGGGCCAAAAAATAGCAGAAAATTGTAAACACTAACCTTCCTGTCGAAAAGTATCGGAAGCCCGCCCTCCTGGTGCTATACACCCTCATCGGCCTCATAAGCCTACGAGCTAGCAACGGACCATGGTTTGACCCGCCATAAGCATACCCGCCCCCCGATAAATCGGGGAACAGGCGGGTCTGGCGGGCCTGCCCGCCAGAAGTTTGGCGGGTAGAAGTGAAATAACGTGTTGAAATTTTTTTAAGGTAGATCGTTTCTATGAATACAAAACAAGTTGTCACCAGATTCCCGCCCAGCCCAACAGGCACTCTCCATATTGGAGGAGCCAGAACAGCCCTCTTTAACTGGCTTTTTGCCCGCCACCAGCATGGAAAATTCGTACTCAGAATAGAAGATACAGATAAGCTCAGATCTACAAAAGAAAACACAGAATCCATTATTGAATCATTGAAATGGCTTGGTCTGGATTGGGATGAGGGCCCTTACTTTCAATCGCAAAGGACAAAGATTTATTATGAAATGATTGAAAAGCTCCTTTCTTCTGGAAAGGCCTATTACTGTCACTGTAGCCCAGAAGAGTTAGAAAAAAAGAGAGCAGAGGCAAAAAAAAACGGATTAAAGCCCAAATATGACGGTACGTGCAGAGAACTCGGTCTTGGAAAGGTCCCAGGCGCAGTTGTGAGATTGAAAAGTCCCCTGACTGGAAAAACAATATTCAAGGATCTGGTTAAAGGGAGTATCTCTATTGAAAACGAGCAACTTGATGACCTGATCTTGCAGCGCTCTGATGGCTCTTTTACCTATAATTTTGCTGTAGTGGTGGACGATAGCAAATTGGGCATTAACTATGTAATACGAGGGGATGATCATGTAAACAATACACCTCGACAAATCCTTATCTATAAGGCACTTGGCGAACCAATCCCACAGTATGCCCATCTGCCGATGATTCTTGGCCAGGATAAAAGCCCTCTTAGTAAAAGACACGGGGCAACCTCTGTTATGGCCTATAAAGATATGGGTTTCCTGCCCCATGCCCTGCTGAATTCCTTGGTTCGACTTGGATGGTCGCACGGCGATCAGGAAATATTCACTACTCAAGAGCTTATTGACCTATTTTCCCTTGAGCATGTAGGCAAGTCTGCGGGTATCTTTAATATGAAAAAACTTCTCGATTGTAATGCAAAATATATCAGAGAAGAAGATGATGGAACCCTTGCGGACCTTTTGGTCCCCTTTCTTTCTCATCTTGGATGCTCACATTTACCCAGAGAAAAGGTCAAAGGGGCAGTAGGAACCTTAAAGGCACGAGCAAAGACCCTCCTTGAGATGGCCCAGGGTGCACTCTTCTACTTTCAAGAAATCGACTATGAAAAACAGGCAGATGAAAAATTTTTGCTTCCTGACGTGCTGCATATCTTAGAAGATTTATTATTGGATCTTAAAGCGGTAACAAGCTTTGATCAGAAAGATCTTGAGAATGTCTTTTCTATACTTTTAGAACGGCATCAGATTAAGCTCGGTGCAATAGCGCAACCATTACGAGTAGCACTGACCGGAACATCGGTCAGCCCTGGAATCTTTGAAGTTATGGAGGTAATGGGTCAGGAAATGGTAGTCCAAAGGCTCTCACATGTCATTTCACATATAAAGAATAAATAATA
>CAZBBQ010000045.1:0-4224 GCA_964489745.1 uncultured Desulfobacteraceae bacterium | reverse complement strand
AAATAATACATAAAAAAGGAGGGGAGATGGATTTTGAAACTATTATTGTAGAAAGGAAAAACCACATCGGGATCATAACCCTCAACAGGCCTGATCAGCTCAATACATTTACCACTACCCTGGCAGCAGAACTAGACAAGGCCTTACTTACTATGGATCAGGATAAAGAAATCAGGGTAATAATAATTACGGGAAATGGTCGCGCCTTTTCCGCTGGCATCGATGTCTCTGTATTGCCAATGAAAAATATCCTTGAATACAGGCAATGGATACGCGATATGGAAAAATCATTTTTGACTATTGCACATATGCTAAAACCGGTTATTGTTGCTGCTCATGGGGTAGCTGCTGCGAATGGGGCTGGTCTGGTAACTGCGGCAGACTTGGCTATTGTCGCTGAGGGAACAAGAATAGGTACAACAGCCATTAATGTAGGGCTTTTTTGTATGGGTCCAGCGGTTCCTCTTTCTCGATCTCTGGGAAGGAAGCTTGCTTTGGAAATGCTTTTGACCGGGGATTTTATCGATGCAGAAAGGGCAGAGAGGATCGGACTGGTCAACAAGGTTGTCCCCCAGGATAAACTGATGGATGAGGCAATGAATCTCGCAACCAAACTTGCCTCCAAAAGCCCAATAGCGCTTCAAATGGGGAAGCAAGCCTTCTATACTATGTCTGATATGGAATTCGATAAGGCCATGGAATACTCAGATGAAATGTTTGCTGAGCTATGTACTATCGATGATGCCTTAGAGGGCATAACTGCCTTTAAGGAAAAAAGAGAGCCGGTCTGGAAGCTCGAGTGATTGTTTATGCTGTTAACTCCCTGGCTACCACATCCATATCTAATAGAGCACCTTTAAAAATTGTGGTGAGGGTCAGGGAGTTTAGTTTCTCTGCCAGACCATCAAATACCTGTTGATCTGCTTGAATAATCTTCACTATATTCATGTACACCTTCTCAACAGCCTCCCTCGCAAAAAGCCGGGCAACGGCTAACATAAATTCATTCGAATGTGTTGTTTCCCAATCTTTTGAGCCTGCCTTTGCACAGAGTGCCTTGGCTACCTCCACCCATGTCATCATATCTGCCAAAAGAAACATGAAATATTGTGATTTGGTAACCTTAAGCTTTCGTGCAACCAAAAGGAATTCATTCAGCAACTCTATAGCTCTCGCAACTATTGGGCCATTCGTTTCCTCTGGAAGGCCGGAGAGCTCTTCTGCCATGCCACGATAATATTCGCCCTTTGTACGTATTGTGCTCCTCAATCGAAAGATAGAAATAATACTCTGTTGAATCTCACTTGTTCCCTCAAATATCGTGGCTATCTTTGCATCTCTTTTAATCTTTTCCACCTCGTAGTCCCTGATATACCCATACCCTCCAAGGGCCTGAATGCCATCATTGGCCATAGCATCCCCAACCTCGGTAGCAAAATATTTGGCAATGGAACCCTCTACTTGTAAATCTTCCTCTCCTGAATCAATCCTTTTAGCAACATCTTCGATGTAAGCCCGTGCCGCCTCGAGCCTTACAGCATTGGGAACTAAAAGTTTATGGGTATAGCCCTGTTTCTCCACAAGAGTAGTCCCGAACTGTACCCTTTCTTTTGCATAGGCCACAACCTTTTCTAATGATGAAACCCCTGCTGCAAGACCGAAGGTTGCAACCATAAGCCTGGTATACCCAAAAACCTTATTTGCCTCCTTTAATCCGGCTCCCTCAACACCACCCACAAGATCCTTTGCTGGAATAAAGACATCTTCCAGTGTTACAGGTGCAGTGTTCGAGGCCCTGATACCATGTTTATCTTCATGTTCTCCGGGTATAAGGCCTTTTGTTGTTTTCTCGACTATGAAAAAAGATGGGCCCTCAGGTGTATCAGCAAGTATGGTATATAAATCAGCCACTCCCCCGTTGGTAACAAACTGCTTCTGTCCATTAAGGGTATAGCCCGTAATTTCGCCCTTTTCATCAAGCACTCTTTCGGCCTTTGTCTTGAGCGCCTGGACATTAGACCCTGCCTCAGGCTCAGTTACACCATACCCAACGATGAGTCCCTCATCTGCTATTCGTCGAATGTATATATTCTTCTGTTCCTCTGTTCCTG
This sequence comes from uncultured Desulfobacteraceae bacterium, assembly GCA_964489745.1. Classification (GTDB taxonomy): domain Bacteria; phylum Desulfobacterota; class DSM-4660; order Desulfatiglandales; family B25-G16; genus B33-G16. The sequence continues at coordinate 2,113 of CAZBBQ010000045.1, read as the reverse complement.
CTACCCTTATTGGGTCCATACCGAGGCAAATTGCCAGAAATGAAGTGGCAATGGCCATATCCATCTTGGCCATTTCCTCTGACATATATGCAATCTGTGAAGCGCTCGCCCCTAAACCACCATACTCAGATGGAACAAAAATGAGATGAAGCGCAATATCAGGTCCAAGCATAAAACGGATAAGTTCCTCGGGAAAATCACCGTGTTTATCCATCTCTAACTTTGTCTCAATGGTTAGTTTCTCTCTCTCAATCTTCTTGAGCGTATCAAGAACCATTGAAAACATTTCATTATCCATTATGATGCCTCGGTTTGTTGGGTTTATTGCCTTCCCATCCCGCCCAGTGGGACGAGACAGGCGACTTATAATCTATAAACTTCCTCGTTTAATACCCTGATCCAATTATCCTTTAACACGGCAAGTATTCGCTCCCTGTTTGTAGGGTTTGCACCAAGAATAAGTATAGCAGTATTCTCTGCCCCTCCACAGAAAAGACATGGATAGATATAGGCGACATTAATTCCTTCTTTTTTTAAGGGTTTCAGGATGGATTTAAGGCCCCCTGGGTGTTGTGGTATTTCACAGGCAATCACCTGTGTCACTCTAATCTTATACCCCCGTGCCTTCAGCACGTTTACAGCCTTATCTGGATCGTTGGCTACAAACCGAAGGCTTCCTTCCTTACCCTTTGTGGCCACATAAAAGGCGATGATGCTAATTCCATCGGAATCTAATATCTCACTGACCATCGAGAGTTGTCCTGGTTCGTTCTTCAAGGTTATATTAATCTCTTTGACAGGCATATCTATGCTCCTTTAAGCACGTATTCGGCACCAATTTCTAATCCTTTCTTGTTGATGTCCATTTGTTTTGCGCTCTTTATCTTAATCACTTCAGTCAAGCCATTTATGAGAGAGTCAACACTGATAATCTTTGTCCACGCAGAAACGGCACCCAGCATGATCATATTAATAGCCCTTTCACTTCCCAGCTTTTTCGCTATAGTATTGGCCGGTATCTTAAAAACACGTATGTCTTCTCTCTTTGCATCAATATCAACCAGATCTGAGTTTAAAAATAGGGTCCCCTTGGGTTTAATCTGGCCTTCATACCTGATCAAAGAAGGTTTATTCATGGCGATAACATAATCTGGAGAAGATGCCACAGGAGATGCAATATCCTCATCGGAAATGGAGACTGTACAATTTGCCGTGCCTCCTCGGACCTCGGCACCATAGGCAGGCAAATAGGTTACGTACATTCCATCACGCATGGCAGATATAGCCAGAATATAGCCCATCATCAACACACCCTGGCCACCGAAACCTGAAAAAACTGTTTTTATAAGCATACTATCACACTACAATTTCCCAACCGTATCCTTAATGACCTTTAAGGGAAAACAGGTTGTCATTGTGGAGCCAATCCATTCATTTGCCTGTACTGGTGACATCTTCAAATTCGTAGGACATGGCGATAAAATCTCTACTAAAGAAAATCCCAAGTCTGCCATTTGTACTTTAAAGGCCTTTGTAATTGCCTTTTTTGTGCGAACAATATTTTTTGGGCTATCAACCGCCGTTCGTTCAATATAGACACTTCCATCGGTTATCGCTAACATCTCACTGAGATCAATTGGTGCACCATCGCGATCTTTATTCCTTCCACCAGGTGTTGTAGAAGAAATCTGCCCTAGTATTGTTGTTGGAGCCATCTGGCCACCTGTCATGCCGTATACACCATTATTAATAAATACGACGGTGATGTTCTCTCCCCTGTTAGCTGCATGGATCGTCTCCGCTGTTCCTATAGCTGCAATATCACCGTCACCTTGATATGTGAAAACGATCCTGTCCGGCAATGATCTCTTCAGGCCCGTAGCCACAGCAGCACCTCTCCCATGTGGTGCCTCTCCCATGTCAATATCAAAATAATTATAGGCAAGCACCGCACAGCCTGCTGGAGGAACACCAATTACTTTATCTTGTATATTTAATTCATCAATAATTTCAGCAATAAGCCTGTGAACGATGCTATGTCCACAACCAGGGCAGTAATGAAAAACTGCATCTTTCAAACTTCTCGGTCTACTAAAAACTTTTTTCATCTATT
>CAZBBQ010000044.1:6578-10002 GCA_964489745.1 uncultured Desulfobacteraceae bacterium | reverse complement strand
CGCTTTGAAATCTCAGATAGGGTAGGGTATACATGGATCGCACCAGCCAGTGTGGAAAGCTTTATTCCGCCCCATACGGCCGCAACCCACTCATGGATGAGTTCTCCAGCGTGAGGTCCTATAATCTGGCAACCGAGCAACTTTCCCTTTGGGCTTATTAGTATTTTAAGCTTTCCCAGCTCCTCTCCTTCAGCCAGCGCCCTGTCGTTTTCTATAAATTGCTCTTCGAGAATTCGATATTCCACATTGTCTTTCTTGGCGCGCTTTTCGTTGATGCCAATGCTCGCTATCTCAGGATCGGTATAGGTACACCAGGCCACTTTGGTATAATCAGATTTACGTGGAAGCCGTAATATGATATTGCTCAGGGCGATTCCTGCCTCATATCCTGCTACATGGGTAAAAGGAAACTGACCGTTTACATCGCCGCATGCGTAGATATGTCGAATATTTGTCCTCATCCGTGCATCTGTGGAAATGCCACGGGGAGTGAACTCTACTCCAGCAGCTTCAAGTCCAAGTTTTTCTGTATTCGGTTTACGTCCAGTGGCAACAAGTAGGGCATCTGCCTCGAGGACACTCACCTCTCCTTTGCCCTGCGCTGGTCCAACAGTGAGGTGAATTATTGACCCACTTGATTCTGCTTTCACGGCCTTGGTGCTGCTGAGGATCTTCATACCCTCTTTCTCGAGTCTGCTTCTCAGAATATCGGCAATATCGGTATCCTCCGGACCCAAGATTTGATCCATGAACTCGACGACGGTCACGTGGGAGCCAAGTCGCTGAAATGCTTGAGCCATCTCAAGCCCAATCGGCCCACCCCCCAGAACCAACAAGCGATTGGGCAGCATTCTCTGAGAAAAAACCGTCTCATTGGTCCAGTGCGGCACATCAGCAAGACCTTCAACAGGAGGAAGTGTGGGACTCGAACCCGTGGACACTATCCAGGCCCGTGCTGAAAGGCGCGTTCCATCAACTTCAACCACATGCTCATCAATAAAGACAGGTTGTCCAAAACGTACCTCTGCACCGAGGCCACAAAACCGCTCAGTTGAGTCGTGTTTCTGGATTTTACTGATCACGGATTGGACTCGGTCCATGACCGCTCCGAGATCAACGGGAGGCAGTGAAAGATGGGGAAGGCCGAATTCCCTTGCCCTGCGTGCAGAAGCCCAGACTCCAGCAGTACGGATAAGCGTCTTTGAGGGCACACACCCAAAGTGCAGGCAGTCGCCTCCCAATTCTTTGTACGTTTCGATAATAATACTCTTGGCCCCAAACTGTGCTGCTCCTGCCGCAGCAGTGAGGCCAGCCGCACCACCTCCGAGGATACCAAGATCGTAATCATATGTTGTCATGACTTCTCTCCTTTTTTTATGAAAGCATCCTTTTTATATGACATGCTCTTTATGCACATCGGATTGGTTATTATTGGTGTAAAGACCCTGAATCCATGCATGATAGATTATTCAGCAGGATCGCTCTCTCCATGAGCCGTAGATTGTGCTTCTTCTTCCTCCTCGTGAAGCCGCCTGCGAGCTATCCTCACGAGTGCAACCAGTATAACTCCCACCACTACCATGACGCCGATGAGGGTCCACGGCACCTTTTTCTGTATGATAGCCTGCGTAATAGCATCTGTTCCGACCACGTAGAGGATTGTTCCAGGCAACATACATACCCAAGACCAGAACACGTATGTCCAGAAACGGACGCTCGTCAAACCGAACCCGTAGTTTACGAAATTAAATGGGAATATCGGTACAATCCGTACAAGGGCTACGATGATGGCTCCATGCCTTTCTGTAAGATCATCAAGCTTATGAAATTTTTCCCTTTTGGATAGCCATTTCGCCGTTGCATCGCGAGCGAAGTATCTGCCGATCAAAAACGCGAGGCTCGCACCAATTGTTGAAGCTATACTCACCACGATAACCCCTACTACTGATCCAAAAATTGCGCCAGCAATAATAGTGATGGCTGAACCTGGAAGGGCAGCAACTACTGCCACCGTGTAAATGAGTACGAACACAAACGGACCGAGTGCCCCAAGCGAGTGAATCCATTCCCGAAGGGCACCCAGCTTCTCACCAATACCGAATATGTATGAAAGAACGATTATGGCTGCAACCGCAACCAGTAATGAAATTGGCCGCCACATAATACTACCTCCATTTCTCCGGCCTCAGGGGCCGCTTAGGAATATGCTTTCTTTGCCTATCCCCCTCTATTTGCTCTTATAAAAGCGCGCCAGCTTCTCAGGTGATACACGGAGGATGAATAGGGTGAACAGTACGGTATTTCTCACAAATCCGAAGAGAAACCCCTCCTCTTCCCATCTGCGGGCCGAGGTTGTCACATGATCGGACAGTATACAGATTGTGTCCCCTCGGTGCTTTATCCTCCTCATCAGTTCAACATCTTCCATAAGGGGTAGCTCTCGATAGCTCCCGATTCTCCTGAAATAATCCCTTCTGATAAATATCGCCTGGTCCCCGTAAGGAATCCTGGTAATACGACATCTGAGGGAGGCCAGGCGTGCCAGCGATCTCAGAGTATTCTTATTCGACCGTATGCCGAGTGAAAAGGCTCCAGCCACGTATCTATTTCCCTTTATAATGGAATCAATCCTTGTAAACGCACGGGCAGGCAGCTCTGTGTCGGCGTGGAGAAATAGCAATATCTCGCCTTTCGCACGGGAAGCACCGGCATTCATCTGCCGTGCCCGGCCCTTTCCAGTGCTAAGCTTTACCACCCTTTTACTGCGAATAGCTCCTATGGTGTCTTTACCAGGGCTTCCATCGACCACGATTATCTCGTGCCCATTGTCTCGCGCCAGGCAATGGATATGATCAATAAGAGAATTAATCCTGTCAGACTCATAAAGCACAGGAATAATTATTGAAAACCTTGTCTTATCCATATACATATCGCTAAAAGCGTTACATAGATTGCTGTATTGTTTTGCTCATCTCGCCTTTGAAAGGGTATTGAGGTCCCAGTTATAGCCGAGGTATTTGCTCTCGTAGGCCCCCGAACGCAAATATTCACGGTCTTTTTCGTTTGCAATAAATCGAGTAATAAGAGGAATTGCGTCTTTCGCACCATTGGGGAATGACTTTTTGTCGAATTTAAAAATCATCGAGAAATAAACCACGCCGTTTTCCCTGTCGATCCGAAGACCTTTCTTTTCATTTCCCAGAAATAGCCTCGCCTGTCTCTCCAGCTGCTCCATTAACTGGCCGCCTTTAAATACGGTCGGGCTCAGATCGGGGCAACTCAATGATGCACATACAATGGCGAAATGAACCAGGGGTTCACCATATTTGTCCAGCAGTATGTCATGCTCTATTTGACCCAATCTATATTTCGTGTTGCCGACGGTAAGTATCTTCTTATTCCAGGGATTCTTCAGCCAGTGGAT
>CAZBBQ010000044.1:0-6478 GCA_964489745.1 uncultured Desulfobacteraceae bacterium | reverse complement strand
TCACCCTCGATGCCGAAGAAGTTCCGTATTTCCTCTTCGTACTTTTCCGCTGCCATCTCTAAGGTAGCTTCCTCCGTGTCAATGCGATGGACATTGTTTTTTGGAATATCTACATGGTTCAGAAGACATTCCCGTACAAGCCGGTAATTACTCTCCTTGTCAGTGGCTGGCACAAACCGCTCGTCTGCCAAAAAGAGATGAATCTTCGCCCATGGCAATTCTTTACCACCGGCTGAAAGTATTTTGTAGAAATCGATAGGTGTCTTGCCTCCCGAAAGTGCCGTGGTAAAATATCCTTTGTTTTCTATAGAATCAGTGCATGCCCCCACCCACTTCTCCACGGCGAAATCAGCAGCCGCCTTTCCATTACCAAAGATTGATAATTCTCCTTTTCCAGTCATGAGAAACCCATCCGTTTATGCACGATAAACTATTCCCTGTATCATTGCTCTTACAACTCCACCCAACTGCGGCCATCCTTCTCCAAAAGCTCATTCGCCTCCTTTGGTCCCCATGTGCCTGCTTGATAGTTGGGGAAGTCCTTTGGTGGATCGGCATCCCAACGTGATATAATCGGGTCAACTACCGACCACATGGCTTCCACGCCATCCTGTCGGGCGAAAAGCGTTAAATCACCCAGTAAACAATCTATGAGCAATCGCTCGTATGCATAATGTCGCTCTATGGTAAAGGCACCCTCATAGCTAAAATCCATACTTACCGTGTGTGGTTGGTTTCCCACCCCTGGGTATTTAACACTCAAACCCAGGGATATTTCTTCTTGCGGTTGAATACCGAATGTGAGTCGGTTAGGCTCCAACGCATCGCAGGTTCGCCCAAAGAGCCTGAGAGGTGGCTGCCGGAACTCAACCGATATGGTCGTCACTCGCTTTGGCAAGCGCTTTCCAGTTCTCACATAAAAGGGGACACCGGCCCATCGCCAGCTATCGATAAAGAGTTTTGTCGCAAAAAAGGTAGGGGTATTTGATTCCGGGTTGACATTTTCTTCTTCGTGATACCCAGATACATCGGTATCATTTATTTTTCCTTGGCCGTATTGACCTCGCACTGTATATGCATCAATGTAGTCCTCATCCATGGGGCTGATAGTTCGGAACACCTTAACCTTTTCATCACGGATTAGATCTGCCTCAAAGCCAACTGGAGGCTCCATTGCAACCAGCGCCACAAGCTGCATTATATGGTTTTGGACGATATCCCTCACAACCCCGGTCTGCTCATAGAAGAGTCCTCTATGCTCTATGCCCACCTGTTCGGCAACGGTGATCTGCACGTGATCGATGTATCGTCTGTTCCACAGTGGTTCAAAGATACTATTGGCAAAACGGAAAAAAATGATGTTCTGGACGGTTTCCTTGCCCAAGTAGTGATCAACACGATAGATCTGTCTCTCTTGGAATCTCTCTAGTATCGCCTGATTCAGCTTCACCGCTGAAGCCCTGTCCCATCCAAAAGGTTTTTCCATCACGATCTTTGGCTCAAAGTTCCCTGAGCAGAACTGATGCTCTCCCAATTTAGCGATAATCATTGGGGCAACAGCAGGCGGAACGGCCATAAAGAAGATCACCTCCCTCTTGTTATCCTTTTTAGGTACGCATATCTCACCAAGGCTCTTATATAAGCTCCTATAGCCCTCATCGCTGTTGAAATCCGAGGATATGTGATAGAGGTGTCCTTTAAATTCATCCCAGCTGCTCTGTGTGAAGGACTCCCGGGCAAACTTTTGCAATGATCGGTGAACAAGATTTCTGAATTCCTCATCGGACATCCCAGGTAGTCCAAACGCTACGATAGAGAAATCTCTGGGTAGCCTTTTATCCTGATCGAGGTGGTAGAGAGAGGGGAGGAGCATCCTTTGGCTCAGATCTCCGGTCCCACCAAACAGAACGATGGTAAAGGGTTCGAGCTTGACATCCTCAGTGAGAACCTCGCACGTCTGCAAAAACTTGCTTGATGCAGTGGATGAGAAAGAAAAATCGTAGTGCTGTTTGTTCATAGCTGCCTTCTTCCTATATTTTTCCTTACATTAATGCCTTTTTGTCCACATGTAAGGCTAATGCCCTACCATGCTATTTTTCCTCATATACTATCCTCATATGGTATCTTTCTCACTATCTGTTCAGGTTCCAATCATAATGAAGATACTCGATCTGCACGTTTGTCGCATTTTCTCGCATGAAGCGCTGTGCGTTTTCATCGACGATATAGTCAAAAATAAAGTCAACGACGCCTCCTTTGTTTCCAAAGTCATGCTCATACCACCGAAATATCTCGGAGATGAGCATCTTACCCTCCTCAGGAAGGACCAAGACCTCTGAGGAGTTCACAAAGCTTTGCGCAGCCTCCTCGAGCTGCTCATAGATGCGTTCTCCATCATAGTATTCAATGGGAGCGCATGACCTCGAGCCGCATACCAGGGCAAAATGGATGCGTGGATCAACAGGGGTGATAATCAAGGTCCGCCGAGGATCTCGGGCACCGAATGGGCGGAGAGGAGAAAACCACGGCCTCACGTTGCCCCTCAGTATCCCGTGCTCGATGTCATCGGCAGAAAACAGGTGCCCTCCAATCGCATACTTGAGCTTGCGGAAGAATTCAGGCACCTCCTTTACAGACTCCTTCACGCCGAGGGTAACGATGGCATCCACCACGATTGTATTGTAGAGGTTTGTCCAAAATGCCAGCTTTGCCTTTCGTCCCACTATTTGTGATGGGTTAAACTCCCGCAGGCCGTTGGCCAGGATACGGTAGTACTCGAACTCAGGTGAGACCTTTAAACGGTCGTAATCTACCAACCCCCGACTCGTATCATAAAACCTATCCCGAAGCTTGCGTACGGTCTGCATCAACTCTCCCGAGAGTTCTTTAGGATCGATATCCGGCATCTCGTTGCCATCGTTCAGAATGGTATCGCCGGTGAACAGGCCCTTTATTCTTCGAGATATACCCCCTTCTACCTTTTCGCTCTCGTAGAATTCGTTCACGAGGTCAATGAAAAGGGCCGCGGTCCAACTGAAGTTATCGCTGCCATAACCCGTTCCATCGAATGAGTCGAAGTACTCGTGAAAGCCGAAGCGGATGGGGAGTTGGAGGAGGTCTTTCTGGAGAGAGTCCGCCTTGGTGGTGTAGCCGTACCGTCGAAGACCCTGTGAGAGCATCCAGTTGATGTTTATCCAGACCGGACCACGCCAGTAGTTGGATCGATCGAAATCCTCCTTCTGGGTATCGTAGTTTGGGATGGTGAAGCAGTTTCCTTGGTGCAGGGCACAGAATGAGCAGGAATTAAGCCGTTCATAGAGCACTTGAGCCTGCTCACGGCTTGCAGCGCCTGCGAATAGAGGCAGGAATCCAGCCGCGGTATCCACTTCGATTAGTTCTCCTGATACGAGGTCATAGGCATCAAACATCCCGTGCTCTTCATGCCAGAGCTTAGCCCTGATGGCCTCCCCGGTCTTTTTTACCCATGAAAGGGGAACCTCGGTTGGCTCTCCTATGACCGCGGCGATGCGAGCCAGCGATTCGTTCGCCCGACACAGGATGGAGTTGAACAAAGGATCTTGAATGAGAAAGGGACATGACTCCCTGATGCACAACTCATCATAGGTACAATGACGAAACAGGTTAACCAGGTACACGTATCGATCATAGTCGTCATCGCTGGGACGCATCGAGGGATCTACATCGTGCCCTAGGTCTCTGCGAGTGTATGTTGGGAGCGATGCCTTATCAATGGCGATCCTTTTAAGGGCGAAATCCCAGGTGGGCGAGTTATCAATCCCGGATTCCCATGGGTGCCGTATGTACACGAGCCCCTCTCCGTGGGGATCCCGCTCTTTGTAAAGATAGGCGTGGAGGGCAAGGAGTTTTGGGTATATTCTCTCAAGGAATGGACGAACGCTTTTAGGCTGTCGGGCGTTCTGATAGATCTTCTCAACCGCAACCGCGTGAATCGGCGGCATGGTGATCCCCGAGGTAAGCTTCTTCGGAGGTGCGTTTGAAGAGCGCTCCACCTGCCAAAAATCAGGTTCAGGAAAGTAGTGGCCGAGCTCTTCCGGATTGAACACGATCTGGGGAAGCATACCATTGGACCATTGGGCCTCGAAAAGTGTCTCGATCTCCTGGATTGACCGGGAAGTATCGTAGTGTGATCTCCCAATGGCAATAAAGCCTGTATCCCAGTTCCATTGATGGGGGTAAAGCGATGGAGCTGGTTTCGTTGATGAGCCCGTCCAGTTATTATCAAGGATTGTTCTGGCTTTCTTTATATAATCGGAAAAGATTCTTGACATCTATTTTTTCCCAAATAATGCTTATTATGTATAACTCTAAAAAAAGTCATGGTACTTACAAAGGTGTTAACAGCCAGTATGTCCCAATCATAGATCTTCAAAAATTTTCTCGATTTAAATGCTGATGGAATATGTTATATGTTTCTTTAAGCAGAGAGGATTTTTTGCATCTATCAAATAAGGGCATACGTTTTTTCCAGCACGTATTCATAGGAGTTAACACTAAAACGGGAGTGCACACGTGGATGAAAAGTGTCTTCTTTTTCTTGTGAAGGATCCAACACATGGAACGGTCAAGACTCGTCTGGCAAGCTCTATAGGTGCCGACATAGCCCAGAATCTCTACACAAACTTTATCCATGATATGCTCTCAAAACTCAAAAATAAAAAATTTCCCTTCTTTATCTGCTTTTATCCAGAAGATGCCCTTCGTGGGCTCAAAAAACTGTTAGGAGAACATTATCCTTACCTTCCTCAGAGGGGTGATGATCTTGGTCAAAGAATGGAATATTGTTTCCATAGTGTTTTCTCTATGGGATTTCACAACGTCATTGCCATAGGGAGCGATGTACCAGATCTCCCAGAGGAGATTATCGACGATGCGTTCAGGTTTCTTGCCAGGGTTGATTGTGTCATTGGCCCTTCCTTTGATGGTGGCTACTACCTTATCGGGTTCCGTAGTGATAGCCTTTTACCTGAGGCGTTCAAAGGCATCGAGTGGGGCACAGAGGCTGTGCTGAAGAAAACAACCGATATCGTAAGAAGGCATCACTTGAGAACTCAACTCTTAAAAACCTGGAGAGACATTGACACTGTAGAAGACCTGAGACAATTTTTTGAAAAAAACAAAAATACATCGCTCTGTCCACAAACAATGACATATCTTAAATCCCTAAAAATACCACACCTAAAAGATATAAAATAAAAATAACTGCCTAGCTTAGCTGTTCGCACGGGAAATGCTTCTACCATCTTGAGTATATTATCTGTCCTTTGATTTCACTTCATGCCCACCGAATTTATTACGCATGGCTGCGAGAAGTTTTGCAGCATAGCTTTCACTCTGGCGGCTCGCAAAGCGCATCATCAATGAGAGGGTAATAATCGGTGTGGGAACATCCAGATCCATTGCATCTGCAACGGTCCACCGTCCTTCGCCGCTGTCTGCAACCCAACCCTCAATGTCCGTTAAGTCCTGATCCTCGGCAAGGGCATCGGAGGTCAGATCAAGGAGCCAGGAACGCACAACACTGCCGTAGCGCCAAATTTCAGCAACCTGATGCAGATCAAGACCAAACTCTTTCTTTGCCTTCATGATCTCAAAACCCTCGGCATAAGCCTGCATCAATCCATACTCTATGCCGTTGTGTACCATCTTAACGAAATGGCCGGCACCGCTCGGGCCCACGTGGCCCCAGCCTCTGTCTCTTTCAGGTGCAAGTGTCTCAAAAATGGGTCGCAGTCTCTCCACAGCGGATTCCTCACCGCCAACCATCATACTGTAGCCCTCGGTAAGGCCCCAGATACCACCGCTTGTTCCCACGTCAACGAAGTGAATGCTCATGTCCCTAAGCTTAGCGGCCCTGCGCACCGAGTCCTTGTAGTTGCTGTTACCGCCATCGATAATGATGTCATCGGTCTCAAGTATCTCGGCCAGCCGGGTAATCGTCTCTTCAGTTGGATCCCCCGAGGGAACCATTACCCATACGGATCGAGGCCTCGAGAGCCTTTCTTTCATCTCTTCAAGGCTGCGTGCGCCCTCGGCTCCGGATGCCTCAGCCTTTTGTATGGCGTCCTTAACCATGTCGTGGGCGATAACCCTGTGGTTTCCCTTGAGGAGCCGGGTGGTCATATTTAAGCCCATTCGGCCCAGGCCAACCATTGCTAATTCCATAATAAACCCCTTTTTTACACTATCTTCTCTGTCTTTATACTTTCCCTCAGCGCTGTTACATTGCGAGCTACCGAGGCTCTCTCGTTATATATGCTCGACCCGGCAACAAGCACGGTAGCGCCGGCCTTCACAACCAGTGGTGCCGTGATTGTGTCAATACCGCCATCTACTGCGATGGGAGCTTCATATCCATGTTTTTCCAGCATTTTCCGGAGCCGACTAATTTTATCGAGCTGGCTATGGATAAATTTTTGCCCGCCGAACCCGGGATTCA